>CAZHSA010000258.1:0-5743 GCA_964535135.1 uncultured Kordia sp. | reverse complement strand
TCTATTACTAAGTTTATATTTTGCGCATTGGCGACAGAAGTACCGCCAAATTTGAGTACGTTCATGAGTATTGTTTTGTATGGTTATCAGTAAAATTAGTTGTGTAGTGTTTTTATTTTGATATTGTTTTTTTTAATAAAAGACCTGTAAGTACTGCCGCAGCTAGCATGTACAGTAATTTTTTATCTGTAATGGCTTCAATCCAATTTTTATCGAAAAAGAGAACATTGATCAACGCAGCTAAAAAATATCCTACTAAAATTCCTAATGATATCTTAAAGTTTTTGTTTTTGTCCGACATTATTTTTTAGATTGAATAAAATAAACAAACACCGATTGGTAATATATAGTTAAACCCCACAAGGGGTAATAGTAGCAATCGTTACAGTGGTACGTGTCCCTGTATAAATTATGGATGAAGAATAAATTGTTGCTACTAAACGCATGTTTTATCGTATGATGTTATTCAAATGTATTACTTTTATAACCATAAACAAACTATAAATTTATTTTTCACGGATTACTAGTGAAATTCGTTTTTCTTTAAAAATGCACTAAAAAAGTATAGTGAATTGTAGCGAATTTCATTAAATGTGTAATATTGCCCGTTAATACAACGATACATGAAGATATATTCAGCAGCTCAAATTTACGAAGCCATCAATCGTACGATCGAAAAAAATCAGATTACCTCTAATGACTTGTTAGAATTTGCAGGAACGCAATTGTTTAATTGGTTTCATTCGCGCATGCATGGCGCCCAAGTTCCGATTCATATTTATTGCGGAATTGGAAATAATGGCGGTTTAGGATTGGTGTTAGGGCGACAGTTATTGCACCATGGATATAATGTGCATGTGTATGTGGTAAACTTTAGCGCAAAGCGAACGAAAGGCTTTTTGGCGAATTATGATCGTATTAAAGAGTTTAAAGTATGGCCAAGATTGTTGAGTTCGGGCGAAGAGTTTCCAGAGATGCATCAAGATGATATTATTGTGGATGCTATTTTTGGAATTGGTTTGAATCGTGAAACATCTGATTGGGTGAAAGAATTGATCAAATATATTAATGCTTCTAAAGCGTATACCGTTTCGCTTGATGTGCCTTCAGGATTGTATCCCGATCACGGACCAGAAGATACGAAAGCTGTAATTGAAAGCAATTTTACGCTTACAGGACAAGCACCAAAATTGAGCTTTTTCCTTCCAGAAACAGGCATTTATATGCAACAATGGGAAGCTATTGATATCGGACTCGATCCAGCGTATTTGCAAACTACAGATACAGAAGTACAATTGATTGATAAGTTTGAAGTGTTGCCATTGTACATTCCGCGAGAAAAGTATGCACATAAAGGAACCTACGGACATAGCGTGATTGTTGGCGGAAGTTACGGGAAAATTGGTGCAGTTACTTTGGCAAGTTCTGCTTGTTTGCGCGTTGGCGCAGGATTGGTAACTGCGTGTATTCCAACATGTGGCTATACTACGTTACAAACGTCTTTGCCAGAAGCCATGGTTGCTTGTGATGAAAACGAAAAGTATATTACAAACATTCAATTGGATGTAGCACCAAAAGCGATTGGTATTGGTGTTGGTATGGGAACGGATGCTGCCACGGTGAACGCTTTAAAAGTGTTTCTACAAGAAAATAAACAAGCTTTAGTGATTGATGCAGATGCATTGAATATGCTTTCTGAGCATAAAGAATTATTAAAATTGATTCCCAAACATTCTATTTTGACGCCACATCCTAAGGAGTTGGAGCGTTTGGTAGGCGCGTGGACTGACGATTTTGATAAGCTTGACAAAGCAAAGGCATTTGCAAAAGAATATGACGTTATCATGATCATTAAAGGAGCGCATACCGTCACCGTGTATGATGGTTATGTGTATATTAATAATACAGGAAATCCGGGAATGGCCACTGCGGGAAGCGGCGATGTGTTGACAGGAATGTTAACAGGATTGCTTTCGCAAGGATATGATGCTTTAAAAGCAGCATTGTTTGGTGTGTATTTACACGGAAAAGCAGGTGATATCGCTTTATCAGGTTTAGGATATCAAGCGTTGATTGCGAGCGATATTGTGTATGCAATTGGCGATGCGTATTTAGACTTGTTCAAGCAACCAGAAGAACCATCTGCGGAAGCGGAAGCGGAATCATAAGAAAAAAAGAGACTGCCTAAAAAGTCACAATTTCGTCAAACCGAACTTGATTCGGTTTCTCATAACAATTGAAAATCAGTTTAATGAGATTCTGGATCAAGTCCAGAATGACGGCTTTTAGAACTTTTTAGGCAGTCTCTTTTTTTATGATATTTGATGAATTCTTAAATTTTTAACTCATCAAATAATTCGATTAATTTTTTATCGGATGGTCTTGGTGCATCTGCGTTGACAATGTTTCCGTTGGGATCAATGAGAATGAATCGAGGAATGCCATCAATAGCATAATTTGTTACAAAATCAGAATTCCAAGCATTGTCAGCCACGAGTTGAATGCCGCCAAGTTCTTTAGACGTTACCATTTCTTTCCACTTGTCATGATCTTTTAGTTCGTCAACAGAAATGGAAACAAAGGCGATGTTTTTGTCATGATAGTCCTTTTCTACTTTTTGCAAAGAAGGAATTTCCGCAATACACGGTCCGCACCACGTTGCCCAAACATCAATATATACATACTTTCCTTCTAAATCTTTCAGGGACGTTTTTCCACCTTTGTGATTTTCGTAATTAAACGTTGGCGATGCTTTTCCTGATTCAAGTTTTTGAATGACTGTATATTTTTTGGTCAATTCTTCTTTGAAATTTTCATCTGAAGATAACTTTAAGAGTGACGTATATAAAAGTTCATGTTCTTTAAACGATGGCGAAATATAGAAGGCCAACTCTTGGATTAACTCCATTTGAATACTTTTAGACTTGATGTCTTTTATAGTTGCAATGGCACCTTTGATATCTTTTGAAGGATTCATTTTTTCGCTGTAATGTCCAAGCGTTAAATCTCTGTATGTTCTATATGTATTGAAGTCTTCTTCATTGTCATAATCTACATCTTTTAAAAGTGACGTAAGGTTTTCAGACGCCACATATTCTGGATGTTTAAAATAGTTAGTGTAGAAGTTTGGATATCTTGCAACATTGAGCAAGTGTGAATATTCAATATTTTTTCTTTCTAAAGCGACAAATTCTTTGTCCAAATCTGTGGCTTTATCAAGATATGTGTCTGCTTCTTTCCTAATTTCTTGTACTTGTTTGATGAAATCAGCTTCTTCTTGTGAAAAAATGGCAGTAGCGTCACGCTTATTATTTCTGCGTACTTTTTCTAGGAGGTAATTGTTTTCCATAGAGGCTTTTCCGCTGTAGCGTAAACTATCTACAAAGTGTGTAGCATCTGTGGTAAGTTGCAAATCTTTTGCTGGCGTTAAGAACAAGTTTGCAGCACCATTTCCATGCACCATTTTAAAATAGCCAGCTTCCACACGAAGTGTATCGGAGAAGCTTCCGTCTTGGTTTAGTTTTATCTTTTTTTGGAAACCATTTTCATAGACGATGATTACATCATCTTTTTGATTGTCTATTTTTCCAGAAATCAGTGTGTAATCAACTTTTTGTTCCTTTGCGCATGATAGTACAATAAGTCCCGCAATGAGTACGAATATTTTTTTCATGGTGGTAATTGTTTGGTAGGGAATTATATTTTTAATTCGTTGAATAATGCAATTAACTTAGGACTTGACGGTCTTGGTGCATCTGCATTTACAATGTTTCCTTTTGGATCTATAAGAATGAACCTTGGAATAGATCTAATTTCTAATGATTTTATGAAATCTGCTTTCCAGCCTTTATCAGATAGTAATTGGATTCCGCCCAAGCTTTTATTAGTCACCATTTTTTTCCATCCTTCTTTGGCAGCATTTGCATCACCTCTAAAACCTCTTCCATCATCTACAGAAATGCTTACAAACTCAATATTTTTATCGTGGTATTGTTTTTCAACCTTTTGTAACGAAGGAATTTCACGAATACATGGTCCACACCAAGTTGCCCAAACGTCAATGTATACATATTTCCCTTGTAAATCGTTTAGAGACGTTTTTCCACCTTTATGGTTTTCAAAATCAAATTTAGGCGCTGGCTTGTCTTTGAATTTAGCAAATTGTGCCAAGCGTGCTTCATTTTGTTTTTTGTAGGATTTGAACGCTGTTAAGATACTTTTTTGAAATGTATCTATACCTCGTTTTTCGTTCGCAAATAATAAAGAATCAATGTCTTTGTTTTGGTTTAAATAATCTTCCAATTTCTTGTGAATTTTGGCAATTTCAGCGGTAAAACCTGCTTCATCCTTATCAAAGAGACTTGGTGGATATAAATTTTCTTCCATCAATGATTTTTTTACCAAATAATTGCTTGATGCTGCACCTTGACCTTTATAGGAAAGTGTTTCATCAAATTGTTTGGTGTCTAAAGACATCGTTATATCATATCCGTTTTTGAGATATAGTACGCTCGATTCACTACCATCATAAAGGCGATATGCACCAGTTTTTACTTTTAGTGTGTCTTTAAAAGTACCGTCTTCGTTGACTTTTATGGTCTTGGTATAGTTTCTTCCTTGATAAATATATAAAGAGTCACTATTGCGATTTTCAATTTTTCCAGAAAGTGTTACATAATCTTTTGGTACTTCTGGTTCATTTTTACACGAGAAGATTGCTAATACTGCAATCAATAGCAATGATTTTTTCATTTTTTGAAAGTTTGTTTCTTCAAATGTACTAGATTCTTAATTTAATCAATAAATTATTAACAATTATTTGGTTTATACAGATTGAATTTTGACTTTTGATAGATAATTTGATTACACCAACATGATACACCAAATAAGTTCAAAATTTCTGGACATTTCCTTAGTCCAAGATATATTGCATGCTGATGCAACGTTGGAATTGTCGCCTGAAGCAACTGAAAAAATTAGTGCTTGTCGCGACTATTTAGATACACGTTTACAAGATCAAAAAACGCCTATTTACGGTATTAATACTGGATTTGGCTCGTTGTGTAATGTAAAGATATCGGATGAACATTTGTCAAAATTACAGGAGAATTTGGTGACTTCTCACGCATGTGGTACAGGAGATCGCGTGCCAAAAGCGATTATTAAGTTGATGTTGTTGCTCAAAGTACAATCGTTAAGTTATGGGCATTCGGGCGTGCAATTGCAAACAGTACAACGTTTGATTGATTTTTATAATCACGATATTTTACCTGTTATTTTTGAGCAAGGTTCACTTGGCGCTTCGGGCGATTTGGCACCTTTGGCACATTTAGCATTGCCGCTTTTAGGAAAAGGAACTGTATATTATAATGGACAAGAAGTGCCTTCTGCTGAGGTGTTGAAAGCATTTGATTGGGAACCGATTCAATTGAAAGCAAAAGAAGGTTTGGCATTGCTAAACGGAACACAATTTATGAGTGCGTATGGTGTGTATTGCTTGCTAAAGTCGTACAAGTTGTCCTATTTTGCCGATTTCTTTGCCGCGATTTCGTTGGAAGCTTTTGATGGTAGAATAGAACCTTTTAATGATTTAATTCATATCATTCGTCCGCACAACGGGCAATTGAAAACCGCTAAACGCATTCAAGAATTTACGGAAGGCAGCGAGTTGATTTCGCAAGAAAAGAAACATGTGCAAGATCCGTATTCTTTTCGTTGTGTGCCACAAGTGCATGGCGCCACT
>CAZHSA010000257.1:0-5746 GCA_964535135.1 uncultured Kordia sp. | reverse complement strand
CCGATGAAGACGTAAGTTCCAACAGTGGATTTTATGATCAATGGATTGTAAAATTAGATGCTGGCGGAAACATTCAATGGGAAAAAAGTTTTGGTTTCTCGGGAAGCGACCAAGCATTTGATATTATGCAGACAAGTGATGGCGGTTATTTTACTACCGGATTTTTAGATATTACCGCTTCTGGCGGATTAGGAAGTTTTGGGAAACCAAGTGCTTCAAATGGCGGTTTTAATCCTCCGAAACACGGTGTTGGCGAATATTGGTGTCATAAGCTTGACGCGAATGGAAACATTGTATGGAGTCGCTATTTTGGCGGAACAAATAACGATCGCTCCTACGCTACGCTAGAAACAGATGATAACAGCTTTATCATTGCAGGTTCTTCGGAAAGTAATGATTTTGATGTGACTAGTAGTCAAGGAAGTTATGATTTTTGGGTCGTGAAAATGAGCAATACTGGCGATTTAATCTGGCAAAAATCCTATGGTGGAAGCGGCATTGATATTGGTTATGACATTACCAAAACCAACGACGGAAATTATGTGGTTGTTGGCGATACACGAAGTACAAACGGAAATATTTCTAACTTAAAAGGATCTGCTGATTTTTGGGTGATTAAAATTTCAGACACTGACGGCACGTTACTTTGGGAACGCACGTATGGCGGAAGCGACTTTGAATCTGCCCGTGGTGTAACTCCATTACAAGATGGCGGATTTGCCATTGTAGGAAGTGCAAAAAGTGATAATGTTGACTTAAATTCCAATTATGGTCAAAATGATTTTTGGGTGATCAAAATTTCAGATAGTGGCAATCTCACTTGGGAGAAAAACTTTGGTGGTTCGCAATTAGACATCGCGTTTAGCATTATTGAAACTACTGATAAAAAATTAGTCATTGCAGGAAGCACACAAAGTAATGACGGCGATATTGTAGAAAATAAAGGCGCCAAAGATGCGTTGATTATAAAAATAAAATAAAGGATGAAAAAAATTGCTTATATACTTTCAATTTCATTGTTGGTACTTGCATCATCGTGTAATAACGATTCTAATGCTATAGAAACCTCAACGGTAGAAGTTACCTTTGACAACCGTATTTCTGCAACCCAAGATTTGACGTTGGGAACTACCGTATATGTCAATCAGAATAATGAAAGTGTAGTGACGAATGAATTAAAATATATCGTTTCAAACATTGCGCTTACCCAAGATAACGGCACTATTTTCGAATATCCAAAAGACGACTCCTACTTTGTCATCAATGAAGAAGACGCCAGCAGCTTAACGCTCAACTTAACAGGAATTCCAGTAGGCAACTACACGCAAATCTCGTTCGGAATTGGCGTAGATCAATCTAAATATCCGTTAGATGGCGGCGTGTTAAACTTTATTCCAACCGCAGAAGAAGCGGGCATGTTATGGAATTGGGCAGCAGGATACAAGTTTATCAAATTTGAAGGAATGTACACTCCGCAAGGTGGCACAGAAGCACCATTTGTCATTCATGTAGGCAGTCACGGACAAAACTTAGACAACTACAAATTTATAACACTTCCACTAGCAAATACCATCAATGTAGCAACAGGAAACACTGCTGATATCAACATAGAAACCTACGTTCAAGATATTATTGACGCAACCAATCAAATTAAATTTGAAGATACTAGCGACATTCAAGTAGATCCTGTAAATGCGCCAAGAATTGCCACAAATTTGGAAAGTACGTTTAGCGCGCAGTAAATACTACAAAATGTAGTAACACAACTTCCATAGAATTCTTACTTTTAAGGAAACGTACGTTTCCTTAAGTGAAGAAAATTATCTTACATAGCATTTTTTTATTGCAGTGTTGCATCCTCAATGCGCAATATTGGACGCAGCAACATTATAATGTAGAAAATGGACTGCCCGATAATTACACATTTGCTATTGAAAAGTTTCAAGATGAAATTTATGTCGCTACCGATGGCGGATTAACAACATTTGACGGCATTAATTTTAAAATTCACAACCGAAAAGAAATACGGTATCCTGTTGCTTTATTAAACAAAAATGACAGCATTTTATATGTAGGTTCCTGGCTTGATGGAATTTTAGCAAAACAATCAGAAGAGATTACGAATGTATACAATGAACGCATCAACAGAATTCTGAAGAATGATGGCAAAGCGCTTACATTCAACACGTATCAACGAATGTCATTGTTGGCGTTTAATCAACAGCAGGCAATTGACACCATTGTATATTTTGAAAAGCAAAACGAAAATCGACGTATTGCCATAGATGCCGATCGTATGTACGTTCACGAAGGCACCACAATTTCTACCTACGATTGGGAAGGAAAACCGCAACCTAATTTTCCATACGAAACCAGTGAAACCATTGAAGCCATCTGTAGCATTAAATCATTTCTATTTTTAGGCGATCAAGAAGGCAACTTGACTTGGATTTCAAAGAAAAATCCAAAACAAATACAAACACATCATTTCAAAAAACCATTCACAATTCAACATATTGAACCGTATAAAAACAATCAAATTTTAGTACAGTTTAGGCATCGCGCTGAGTATAGCAGTGTGTATGTGGTTACGTTTACCGACGACTTTTCTCAGATTATCAAAACCGAACCAATTCTCACCATAAAATATGGCATTAGCGATATTTTTATTGACCGTGAAACCATTTATATTGCGAGTTACGGCAATGGAATTTACAAAATATTCCCTTCGCTTTTTAAGTCGTACGACAATACCGAATACCAAATTCCTGTGCCTAAATTTAGTTATGAAAATACGCAAGGAAACATGGTATTTGCCACCGAAAATGTATCGTATACATTACAAGAAAAGGATACGTTTGTACAACAAAAAAATCCATTTCGACTGAACGCCATTTTTTCCTTTCAAGGCAAACGTTATTTTTCATCACATGCAGGTTTGTACAATGCCAATTTGGAAGAAATTAGTGGTTGTCGCGCGGATAACTTTTTAGTGGCTAAAAAAAATGACACTGTTTTTTATTCAAAATATTGGTTGAGTCGCTATCATGAAAAAAATCGGGAAGATATTTTTTGCATTCAATACAATCGGAAAGATAAAAAGATCAATACGGGCATTATTTTTAACAATGCAATTTATGTAGGCACGCAAAACGGAATTCGAAAATATATAAAAAACGACGTTGATATTTGGGCAGAAATGATGGATGAAGAACTGAAAACCACTTTTGCACAGCGTGTCGTTCGGAAATTGATTCCGCATAAAAATCAATTCATCATTACTACACCGTATGAAGCGTACACATATGACGAAAACAACGTGTTGCCAATACAATTTACAGAGGAAGACATTTACATCAACGATACTTTTGTAGACACAGAAAACCGAATTTACTTTGCAACAAACAAAGGTTTTTGGATTATTACAGAAGATTTTCAATATCATTTCAACACAAAAAACGGCACCAATTCCAACAATATTTATAGCTTCTATCAAGACACCAAAGGCATTATTTGGATCATTTCGGGAAACGGAATTATGGAGTTCAATCCAACGTTATTAGACGTAACCATTTCGCCCAAAATAGAAATTCATCAAACGGACATACAAGACGACCATGTGTTGATTGCCTTTAAAAGCAGTACGCGCTATTTTTCGAAAGATGCATTGTTTTCGTATAAAATAAATAATTCGGAATGGCGAAACATGCAACACCAAACGCTCGAAATGAGCAACTTAAAACCAGGAAATTATTTGGTGAGTTTTCGCGGAAAGCGAATTAATAGTGAATGGTCTAGTCCGCAATCGGTTCGTTTTACCATTGCGCCCAAATGGTATCAAATCACCGTGATAAAAGTGTTTATTTTTATTGCAATTACCTTATTATTACTTGGCTTTTTATGGTATCGCTTACGCGTGATTAAACGCAGAAATGAAACCTTATCCAACGAAATTAACCGACGCATTTTCTTAGAACACAAAGTAGAAAATTTGCGAGAAGAAGTAGCGCGCGATTTTCATGATGAAATCGGAAACAAGATTGCTTCTGTGATTGGTTTATCTAATAATTTAAAACACAGTGAAAAAGTGACATCGCCCAAGGTTGATAAAATAACGTCGCTTTCTAAGGAAATTTATCACACTGCCAAAGACTTTGTATGGTCGTTGAATCCGAAAAATAATAATATTGAAAGTTTGTGTAAATACTTAAGAGATTATGGCGAAAACTTTTTTGACCTTTTTGACGAAATTGACTTCTTATACCAAGAAATTGACATCGTTCCTATTGACATTTCGTATGTAAAAAGTAGAAACATCATTTTGGCATACAAAGAAATTTTAGCCAACATCATCAAACATTCGCAAGCCACAAAAGTGGTATTTAAAGCCTATATAGAAAATGCTGTGTTTACAATTCAAATTCAAGATAATGGAATTGGCATTGGCAGCATTACTTCCGACACGGGAAATGGGTTAAAAAACATTAAAAAACGCATGGAAATGATCAAAGCCAACATCAACATTGAAAAATTAAACGGCGTTTGTTACACATTTACACTACAATTAGAAGATGAACTTATTAAAATTAATGAATCATGACAAAAAAATATATTTCAATTATTGAAGACAATGCTATTTTTCGCGAAAACATATCTGCGTACATTCAGCAACTTGACAACTACTTTTTACTAGGTGCTTACGAAAATTTTGAAACTGCCTTTGAGGATTTTAAATCAGGAAATCATCCAGATATTGTATTGATGGATATTGGATTACCTGGCATTAATGGAATTGAAGGCACAAAACGCATCAAGCAAAAATTTCCAAAAATCGAATTAATTATTGTCACCGTTTTTGAAGACAGCAACATGGTTTTTGAAGCGTTAAAAGCAGGCGCTTGCGGATATTTAACCAAAAGTTTAGGCTTGCCAGAACTCAACAAAGCGTTGGGCGATTTGGAAAAAGGCGGCGCGCCGATGAGTAATAAAATTGCAAAAATGGTGGTAGAATCGTTTCAACTCAATCATCAAGACAATACCTTGTCGAAACGCGAAAAAGAAGTATTGACCTTACTGGCACAAGGAAAAACCTATAGTACAATTGCAGAAGAGTTATTTGTATCCAAAACAACGGTTCGCACACATATTCGCAACATTTACCAAAAACTACATGTCAACTCTAAAGCGGAAGCTATTCAATTGGCAAATGAGAAAAAAATGATCTAAAAAAACTCACAGCGCAACACACTAAACCTAAAAACTATGTGCTGCCAACTGTGAGTATTTTTTAATAAGTTAAAAGCCTAACAAGCACAACTAAGTTGAGCACTTTGTTGAGTAGCACAACAACCTGTCATTTGAGTATGTGTTTTATTTTTTTTAGCACCTCCTCTTACAAAATCCAATTTTGCAACTGTAATTCGTTTCATCATTATTTTTTTTATACTTGATTTCATTAATAATGTATTTTAAAGTTTAATAAAAACTCACAGTCATACTTTTCACATCTACAACTGTGAGCATTCAATTGATAATCAGCTCCTAACAAGCACAGCTACGTTGTGGCGCACAACTATACTGAGAAGGACATGAACTTGTTTTACATTCTGTTAAATGTGAGAGTGGTACTGCTAAACCTCCTAAAACTTTATCAGTTTCCAAGCTTGACACAACACGTTTTCCCAAATTTAATCTGCTTTTGAAATTTTGTTTTTTCATCATTGTATTTTTTATGATTTATAATACT
>CAZHSA010000256.1:0-5805 GCA_964535135.1 uncultured Kordia sp. | reverse complement strand
CGAGAAGAGCCAGGGGCAGACCGTCAAGGAGGCCACGGCGCAGCTGGGCTCGGCCCTGTTCGCGCTGGACCACACCGAAAAGCTGGCCACCCAGGAGACCAAGGGCGCCCTGGACAAGCTCAACTCGGACGTGCGGGCCATGTCGGTTAACCTGGACCACGCGGCCAAGGAACTGGACGGTGGCGAGGTCCTGGTGAAGGGAATAGACGAAACGCTGGCCAAGCGGGGGTTCCACGATCGTTTCAGCTCGTACCTGGAGGTGCAAGAGGAGGAGGAAGTGTACCTCTTGGCCCGTGGTGAGATGTTCGCCAAGTACCTCAAACTCGAGCACTTTGAGGATCTTTACGACGACACCAAGTTCCGAGCGCTTGGTGAGAAGATCCCTTCAAAGATGGAGAACCGGACCGCCATGATAAGACTTTGTGACGGCGATGTGCCTATGATGAAGAACAAGGATCGGGAGTTCGGGGCTAATACGGAAGATGTGAATATGAATCCCAAGGAGGAAGACCTAAGTATAGAAGCCAAAACCCTCCTGTACAATTTTCTACAACGAGTCGTTTATGATATCGGAAGGGCCACAGGAGACTGTGCGCTTACGGTTCCGATCCGCTTACACAATCTCCGCCTCAAAGTTTTCTTCGAAAAATGTGTGGTTGAATACCTAAATGTTACACTTGGCCGACTGGAAGGTCTGGAGGGCATGGACGATGAGGACACTGAGATGGTATTGCGCATGAAACGGTTGGTGTCCCGTTGCGAAAATCGCATTGTGTTTTACAATGGGTTAATACATGAAGTGGGAGCTTCGGTGGCAGCGGCCACCTCGGGGGAACAGGACGTGTTTTTACGGTGCAAAAGTGAGATACAGAATTGTATTAATGAAGGCCTTCACGCACAGGGTGACATTGCAAAACGGAAATGGTACACTGCAAGGTTAGATCCAGAATTGTTGACAACAATTAAGCCGAAACTGGACCGCATGACCCAGTTGTTGGAAGAGGTAATAATTCTACTTGGCGAACATTACAACGTGCAAATTGAACCCAACAATGCTGCGGGACCGGAGTTGGTCTCTGTAGCGATACGGGGGCGGCGGGAGTGGGAAACTCTGACTGTCGGCAAGGACGAGATCCAGTTTTTTAAAGCATACGACGAAGATGCTATTATCTCGGATAGCATCACTATCAGTCAGAATCCTGTGAACCGAAAGGACCTGAAGACATGGCTTGTGACCCGAGGAGCGCTAGCCGCCAGTATCGAAAAAACCAAGGCCGACGCTCTCGGGGATTCTCTCGCGCGAATCGACGCCGCGATAAAAGCTTACAAGGAGACGGACGAGTACCCGCGGAGGAGCCTGGCTGCGAATCTTGCGGACCTCGGACTAATGACACACGCGACTTCTGCCGCGATTCCAGAACAAGGGGGTGATGAAAACCAGACCACTCAAGAAAGGATAAATAATGGAGAATTGGAAGAAGTGTTAGTCACAGATTTGTTTTTCGCCAAGAAAGACATTTATGAAGTCAGACTCAGTACAACCGCTTTGAAGGACGAATACGAACAATTTCAAACCATCTTTAAGGATATCGCTGATGAATATCAAATCAGGGAGGTCGATGAAGAAACCAAGAAGGAGTTCGTGACTTTTTGTACGAATATAGACGAACTGTGGGGCCATTCAATAGTAAACCACGGATTGAATGAAAAAACATCACAAGAATTCAAATCAGGGGCTAATGTTGTGAAAGACCAATTGAAAAACGTATCATCTGATTTAACGAGGAAATTGCAACAACTCGAGAAACTGGGGGAAGAAAACGGTCAACAGCTTCAAGAAGCAATTCAAGCATACGAAAAAAGATACAAAGACGTGTATGGACCGAGTCTTGAGAAATCGATTTGGAATTTCGTGAAGGATAATAGCAATGAACTTGGCCTTGTGACGGGTAAGTTGTTTGTTAAACTGCGCATAGTTGCGTAGAGATGATAGACTGTCGCTGAGAACGCATTCGCTCGCGTCGGCTCATCCCGCGTGATTGTCAAAATTCTAACATTTTGGTTCTTATTTTTGTAGAGATAAAATTGCGCAATACTATTGAGACCATCCAAAAAAAGGATGCCGGTTTTCAAGTATTTCGCGACTCTAAGGTAAGTTGTCTTACAAATTGTTCGCTTGGGAGTTGCGGCGCCTGACCTGATCGTTCATGCATGGGAATATTTTTATTGAATAGAATCATCGACCGGATGATGTTTCTGAGAGTAGTTTGGAACCTGTAATGTTGGTACGGCTGAAAAATGATTTTAGCGTCCGGTTCTTACATCGGTTGATGGATACATTTGGTACCGAATATAAACCGTCTGATGACAATTTTGAAATATGGGCGAGATGTCTAAAGACTCTTATTATTTATGTGTGTAAAGAGGTTTCAAGACGCACTGTAGATAAACCTTTAGAGAGTTTCTTTCGTTATTTGCATGGCGACATATTACGATTGAGCGGTAAAACGGTAACGGTGGGCACACTCAACTACCCATATGATGGCAACAGACAAATAACTCTGCTGTTTCATTTCTTGGGGACCGCTGCCCTGGCTGCTGCCGAACTCAATTTGAATGCGCTTCTACTGTCGAGTAGTCCATCCGAAACGGATTTAAAAACCATCCAAAATAATAATGAAGTCGTGATCGAGTACGTCGGGAAAATGTATGCAATCTCTCTGAACTACTTAAAGGGACCCTCCGTATTGAATGGTATTAAAACTCAGAAAAAAGTCGATAGTTACATGTTCGAGATGTCTCTTATTGCGGACATCACACACGAGATCTCGACTCAAATGAAATGGTTAACTTTTACCTACAAAGGTTTTCAATCACTTTTCGTCCCGTCTCTATCGCTGTTAAGTAGAGTGAATGGAGTTAGTTTCCGAAATTATCAAAAAGAGGCCGAGACTACTACTAAGGCGAACGGCAATGGATTCACCCTTACGGCATTTAGACAAGATGCGAGGAATGTTCGCGGGGTGATCAATGTCATGTTACAGGAACTCTTCGAAAATGATGATGGAGTTATGACGGCGTTAGATCAATATATTACAATCCTAACTTATGCGGAGATGCTGCGTCTAATTACAAGACCGAGGGGACTCAAGATTAAAGACATCGATGTATTCGAAGGCCTGGTAGTAGCGAGAATTCTATCGGATAATCTTCCTGAATTAGCTTCTGAGGGAAAATATGACTGCGCGAGTCTCAAAGTAGACTTTAAAATATTTAAAAAGTACTTTGAGGACAAACCCACTGCCGGTATAACTGTCCAGGACACTGACGAGCAAAAAGATGAAGTTGTCATTACACTCGATACATATTCATCAAATTTGAAAACTATGGTTGAACTTCAGTCGGTGCCTACCCTGACTGAAGTGATACAACTTATCGAAGAATGGAATAATTGCGTGCGAAATAACACGTTTGAAAAGGTAGAGGAACAAAATAACCTTATAGAATATCAAGTTATTACAACTCTATTCGCATTGACTAGAGAGTTTAAAGATCTGTACAAATTGCAAGTAAAATGTAGGCAAGATATTGACTCGAACCTAGAAAATAAAGCTGTGAAATCGGATCGTCTGTATAACTATATGAATTTCTGTGAAAAGAATATTCTATATCTCGTGGATCTTGGTCATAACATGATTACGGAATTTGCACGCTACTCGCACCTCCTCGAAAGTGAAACCGGAACACTAGTGAAGAGTACGTGAACGTGATGAGAGGAGTGTGAAATTTTTGTTTTAATTCGACTAATTGCGGCCACCTCCGCGGGAGTGAGATTGAATCGATGGGTGTCGACGTACTAACTTTCTATTGATTTTTCTTGCTGGAATTTGACAACTGACGATGCATATAGACCTATACGACGTCGAAATGAGACATGTGACCGATTCCCAGATGGCATGGGAGGCCGTACAACTCATCACATCACTGAGACAATTTGATTCCCTAGATGCAAAGGAGACAAAGGTCAACAACGAAAACATGGAGCGTATATTGTACGAGCAAAACGCAAGGTACACTTTTCTATATGAATTCGTAAGTCTAGGCCAATTAATGGATATCTGTGTGTCACGACCATTCCACTGACTAAATGTGTGGTCTCTGCGTGAACACCCCTACTCAACGTGACCTCGCGTGATTGTAGTATGTCCTTATAAAATTCACTGGAGATTTCAAGCTTTTCGTATCTTATTTTAAAGAACTCGAAGGAACGCGGGCGACGCAAAGTACCATGGAATTTACGTCAGCGGTTGTTCGAGGCACCAAAATCAACATCATGGCGATTGTCCATGTTCAAAGTGCACTGAAAGTAAGTGTTAGACGGGGTAACCCTCGCATCGTTATGTATTGTCGGTTCTCTGACCTAGTCCGAACGTTCATAAGATTTTGAATTCACATTACCAGTCACTGTTGGAAGGGATACACAAAACCCAAGGCGTCGATCCTAAGCAAAAATTGTTCGACAAGGAATTCTTGTTGATAAAATACTACGATATGGTAGTACAACTCTGTTTCTCACAGGAATCCAATTCAAGGTACATTGTAGAGTTGTGTAAGTATGCACAACTATGCAAGATGTTTTTCTGGCTCAAGATAGTGTCGCTGTACTTGACTTCTCAAGATGTGTTTCTAGCAAAAGGAAAAATTGACTTCAAAGCAACAATGAAGTCTGGTGCTCTGGCGACCATCGA
Organism: uncultured Kordia sp.; assembly: GCA_964535135.1. Taxonomy (GTDB): domain Bacteria; phylum Bacteroidota; class Bacteroidia; order Flavobacteriales; family Flavobacteriaceae; genus Kordia. The sequence continues at coordinate 1,057 of CAZHSA010000256.1, read as the reverse complement.
GGCTGAGCTGAACAATGAGCTCGCATTGACGTACCACAGACTTAGACATTGCAAGGTACCGGACGTGGATATTGAAGGGGTTTTCCCAGACGGACCGGACGTTGAAGAACACTTCGATAGTGAGGATTTTGATGAAGTGCTGATCGACGAAATAGGCGGCATCTTGAACCTCCGTTCGCAGGATTACGCCAAACAAGCTGAGATAGAAGAACAGGGAAATATAGCAACGTATGATTCGGACGGAGATGTCGTTTTCCAGGGCGGAGGCTCAGAAATCACACAACCAGTTTATGGAAGTAAATACTTTGAAGATCCTTATTTTAAAATTGCTACGAAGGGAACCCCAGGTAACGCTTCCGCTCGCCAATCAAATTGGAAAAACCTAACCATACAATATATAGAAAATGATGATGTGGGTAAGTTAATACTGTATTGTAGTATACATTCCGCGACAGGAAAGGTGTGTAGATATGGTTGATAGTCGTTGAGAAAAAATACTCGCGCGGAACGCCAGAATGGCCTCGTGAGCTTCTTCGGGGGATACTCCTACCCCCAGTTCAACGTGTGTCATTGTAGAGATGCGAGCACCGCTATGAATAATCACCTGATATATATATATATATATATATATATATATATATATATATATACCCATCGAGTATCACGCCAACACCTCAACGACTTTTATCATATGTACTGATAGTGATCATTGTTGACGACCCTAAACCTGAATGCAACTCATCCCGGGTGTTGTTTTTTTTTCCACAATTCACTAACCGTTTTGGTATGTCTTTCAATAGTGGATCCCGACAAACCATTCACAACCTTGGATGACGGTACTCAAACAACGAACTATCATAAGTCGATCCGGCTAACTGAGACGGATATTGAAGATTGTTTACCGGAAGGTAAATACAGGCAAATAGAACAAGATCTTGCTACGAGCGCGCTAAGATTTATACACTGGTCTTTCGCAATCACAGGGCCCAACGCTAGAGCTACCTATTATGATTTTTTTGCGGGTATAGAATCGTGGCTTAGTACCGCATACTATGAC
>CAZHSA010000255.1:0-5812 GCA_964535135.1 uncultured Kordia sp. | reverse complement strand
TTAACAACGACTTATCAATGAATATAAGCCCATTAAAAATTATTGAGAATGATGCACAATTTGAAGAACTCTGTTGTGCGATTGCTCAGTATAAATATGGGGATTTTGACGCACAGAAATACGGTAGAAGCGGACAAAAACAGTTTGGCGCTGATATTAAAGCTATTGACCGAAAATCTAATAACGAAAAAATAGTCATTCAATGTAAGTTTAAAAATAATCCTCCTACGCTTACGACTAAAGGTGATTCTGAACGAAATACTATTGAAAAAGAAATTGAAAGTGAGTTAGCAAAAGCAATTGAGGGAAGTCCGTTTGATTATTTTGTGTACGCTTCTAATATTCCAAGAGATACACATTTACAAAATTTTGCAGCGCGCCTTTCTACGGAAGATTATAAAGTTATTATTTGGTCACAAGCAGATATTAGCGACGATATTTACCGATATCATCGACTTAAGGAACTGTACACGCTTGGCGGCAATAAATTTGGTGTTGAAATTATAAACACCGATTTTATTGATACTTTAACGCAAGAAGCTGCCATTGCCAATCCAAATATATTTCGTTATTACGCTTCTAGTGATATATACCATACACAATGGTATGGCATTTTAAACAATTGGGATGTAATCCGAAGCGAGCAACACACAAATTTTCTTAACAGTATTCACGACTCTTTTTCCAATGAATTTATTGAAAGTAAAATTGCAGGATTGATTATTGGTGAAGGCGGCGCTGGAAAGTCTGTTTTTTTGAGAAGAATCGCCATAGAGCTATGTAAACACCATAAAGATATTGTGGTGTGGTGGGTAACGGATATAGAGAGTTTTTGGTATAGAGATGTGAGTTGTATAGACGACAATCCGCAGTACAAGCATTTGATTATTATTGAAGACTGGTATCGAAACATAGGAAATGACTACACGTATTCTAAACCTATGTTTAACTGGTTAAAGACAAAATACAATGTGCGCGTGGCTATTGGCGATAGAACTATGAATAAAGGATATCGCAATTATATCACCAAACGAAACAAGTTTACAATCTCGCTAGACGAAAATTTTACAATTTTAGAGACGATTACAGAGAAGCTTCCCGAGTTGCATGAAAACATTCAAAAGCTACTTGAAAATGATGCACTCATTCGTTCTTCTCCTATTTTTATCATTTTGTTTGTCCTCTCTGAATTGAATGAAGAAGCTGTTGACATAGATTATGATCACTTAAATTTTGAAAATGTTTTTCAACAGTTGATTGGAAAAAAGATTTCGGCATTAGAGAAAGACAAAAAGTATACAGGAATGGGAAAGGCATTGTATGTAAGTGCATTGTTATACTCAGATACCAATTCTAATTATTTTAGATTGTCAGAGAATGCTTTTTTGTGCATTGCTGAGTTTTTAGGAGCTAATGAAGATATTCGAGAGCGAATTCAAGCAAATAATTCCTACCCAACACCGTTTAATAGTCTGGTCAGTTTTAAAGGATTGTCTTTTAAGACTGGAACGCATTTTAGCAGATTGGAATTTAATCATGATTTAATTGCAGAAAAAGGGATTGCATATATTCATGAAACTAAGTATACTTTGAATTTTACCTTGGATCGTTTTGAAACGGAAAGATTAATTTCTGTTTGTGTGAAGCATCAAGAATTTAATGCAGCACTCAATTTACTGGTTTGGTTGCGCAATCAACATAAGGACTATCCAATTGAAAATTTATTTAGTTTTTTAAAAGAAAATTTTCAATATTTAAGTAGCAAAGGATTACTGAATTATTCACAAACATTAACCAAAGAACAAAGAAAGATATTTGCTAAAAAAATCCTTCAACAGGACAAGTTCTTTGAGTTAGCATCCAATATCGTTTCACACGCACTGAGAGTTTGGCAAAGTGAACCTTTTGGGAAAAACAAAGCCAGAGAAATTTTAAATCAAGATGCGTTTTTTAATTTATCGTATCAAATTGTGTCAATTGCGCTGAAAATTTTCCAAAATGATCCGTTTGGAAAAAAGAAAGCCGAAGAAATCCTTGAACAAGACAAGTTCTTTGAACTGCCTTTTGGTATTGTTTCAAATGCGCTGAGAATTTGCCAAAATGATACACTCGGAAAAAAGAAAGCCGAAGAAATTTTAAATCATGATGAATTCTTTGAACTGCCGTTTGCTATCGTTTCACATGCACTGAGAATTTGCCAGAATGATACACTCGGAAAAAACAAAGCCGAAGAAATTTTAAATCACGATGAACTTCTAAAGCTTCCTAAAGAAATCATATCAAATGCCTTGAGAATTTGCAAAAATGATGCGCTCGGAAAAAATAAAGCCAAAGAAATTCTTGAATTAAAAGAGTTCTTTAAGCTACCGCATCAAATTGTAATAAATGTGCTTAAGATTTGGCAAAATGAAGCGTTTGGGAAAAGCAAAGCCAAAGAAATTTTAGATCAAGATGAGTTTTTAAAACTACCTAAAGAAATAGTTACTATTGCACTACGAATTTGGCAGAATGAAGCATTTGGAAAAAGCAAAGCTGAAGAAATTTTAAATCATGACGAACTCTTAAAACTGCCTAAAGAAATTGTAACCATCGCTCTAAAAATTTGCCAAGATGATACACTTGGAAAAAATAAAGCGGAAGACATTTTAAGTCAAAATGAACTCTTAAAACTGCCTAAAGAAATTACATCAACTGCCTTGAGAATTTGTCAAGATGAAGAATTTGGTAAAAGTAAAGCGAGAGAAGTTTTAGTTCTTTTACTAGAAAATAAGAATATTGAATTCTCCTTAATTTTCAATTCATTAAAATCTTTATATACCGATAACAATCGTGATACTGATGAAATTATTGAGAAAGTCTACAACAAAATTGATTCGTTAAGAAAAGATAAGAAATTCGGAAAATTATACTATGATTTACTATATATTCCGTTTTTTCAGATAGATGAACATAAGAATAGAGTATTTTATATTATTAATAATTATTCGTATCGCAATACAATAAACCAGAAAGGGCAGTTGTTACGAATATTAAAGTGTTGCCAAGAGTATTCTGAAGAATGTCAGCGTCATTTTAACATTAAAAAACTAACAAGAGAAGTCCTTTCAAATTGGCAAAAAGATTTGGATTACCAAAAAGATAACAATCCTTCAAGAATAATTGACTTTCATATAGCTTTAGCGTTATCTAATGTGTATTCAAAGCCTATTGCTGAAAAAATAGCTGCGGATGTTATCGCATATTGTGAAGATGACACCATGCTTATGAAACAAGTTTTGTACAAGACTGCTACAGAAATTTTGAATACAGAAGAAACGTATGATTTTTGGGAATAATACGAGTTTTATACACTATTAACTTTCTTCCGTAGTTTCGGTTTCTTCGCTTGTAGCTTCAGAAATTGTGTGTGTTGCTGCTGTAGTTTCAACGACTAGTTCTTCCTTTTTCTTTTTAGGAAATGCTTTTTTGTTGAAAATAATCAACAAGGCAACTCCTACAGTAATAGCAGAATCGGCAATGTTGAATACAGGATCAAAGAATGTTAAGCGATCGCCACCCAACCAAGGCATCCATTCGGGCCATGTGGTGTCGATTAAAGGAAAATGCAGCATGTCTACCACGCGTCCGTAAAATACAGGCGCATATCCACCTTCTTCGGGTAAGAAGCTTGCTATTTGTCCTTCGCTTCCGTTAAAGATGATGCCGTAAAATACCGAATCAATGATGTTTCCTAACGCACCTGCAAAGATGAGTGAAACGGCAATGATTAGGATTCTGGAACTGTGTTTTTTCACTGAATCGTAGAGCCAATATCCAATAGCTGTGATGGCAAATAAGCGGAATAGTGTTAGAAATAGTTTTCCGTAACTTCCCGGAAGCTCAACGCCCCAAGCCATTCCTCTGTTTTCTACGAAGAGAATTTCAAACCAATCAAAAACGATGATTTTATCGCCAATTGCAAAATTGGTTTTGATATATATTTTACTGATTTGATCAATGAGTAAGACCAAAACAATGATTCCAATAGCTTTTTTTAATGACATGTGTCGTGTAATTTCCCTAATAGTCCGCTAAAATAAGAATATTTTATCCTTTATTCGAAGAATACGTAATCTTTCCATTGTCTGCTTTTAATTCTACTTTTTTTCCTTTTTCGTAGAAGATAATTTGTTCGTCTGATACGGTTTCAAAAGTGGGTAATTTTTGTTTGACGTAGTGAATGTTTCCTTTTTTGGTTTGAATGATTGCTTCTCCTTCTAATTCGTTCAAGGTATAGTTTCCGGAGATGAGCAATGCCCAGATTTTTTTGTAGTTTCCTTGTACATAGACTTGGGTTTCGTCACCTTCCAATTGTACATTGAGTTGCTTGGGAATGTACACATTCATCGTAATGGCAAATACTTTGTGCGCGCTGAGTTTATCATTAGGCAATACAAAATCTTCTGAAAGTTCACAGGAAAGTTGTAATTTTTTATTTTTAGTCGCCGTAATGACATTGACATCACGATAGTATTCACCTTCCATGTAGGTTTCCACTTTCACTACGTTCGCATTGGTGCTGTATATATTGAGTTGAAAGATTTTAGCCGTATTGATGCGAATTTCTTCAATATCTTGAACCGCTACTGTTTGTTGCGTCGTTTTTTGCGCACTACATACTGTTGCGATCAGTATAAATAGATATGTGAGATTTGTAGTTTTAATGATTTCGTCTTTTGTACACTAGTTTGATGCTGCAAATACTTCGTAGTGTGTTACTTTTTCTTCAAATTCCAGCAAATAATCTGAATCTTTAGGATAGTATTTCGCAATTTCATAATCGTCGCCTGCAAAGTTTTTGATGACTTCAATATTTTCCCAAAACGTTATGAGTTTGAAATGCGCCACTTCTCCTTCTACACGTCTAAGAAACGTAAGTTTTACAAAGCCTTCCGTTTTTTGATAATCTGGAATTGCTTTGCTTTTCATGAAGTTTGTATACGCTTCATAGTCTTCTACGTTGGTTTTTCCGTGCCAGATTCTAGCGATCATATTTTTTAAGTTTTGTAAGCTATTGACTTTTCTAAATGAAAAAAGCGCTCAAAGAGCGCTTTGTATGATGTATATGCGTGTTATTTCTGCATATTTTTTGCTTCTATACTTAAGGTTGCATGTGGCACCAATTTTAGACGCTCAGGATTGATCAATTTTCCTGTGACTCTGCATATTCCGTATGTTTTATTTTCAATACGAATTAACGCATTTTTAAGATCGCGTATGAACTTTTCTTGACGAATGGCTAACTGCATGTTTTTTTCTTTCGACATCGTAGTTGATCCTTCTTCAAACGCTTTGAACGTTGGCGAAGTATCATCTGTACCATTGTTATGGTCGTTCATATACGCACTTTTTAAAAGTTCTAAATCTTTTTGTGCTTGATCAATTTTGTCTTGTATAATTTGCTTGAATTCTCCAAGCTGTTTGTCTGAGTATCTAATTTTAGTGTCTTCCATGATCTATATTTTTTTAATCAACAATACGGTATGTACTTCATCGAAAGCAATTTCTGTACCATTTTCTAGCTGATCAACAAAATCTAATTGCGCTGTTAATGTCTCTGTTGTGAGATAATCCAAATTAGTATTAAGTGCAGCTACTAGATGTTCATCTTTTTGTAACGTTACATGGATTTTGTCCGTGACTTCAAATCCTGAATCTTTACGAACGTTTTGGATTCTATTTACAAGTTCTCTTGTGATTCCTTCTTTTCGTAACTCATCAGTTATAGTAACGTCTAATGCTACGGTAATTCCTCCCGAATTGGCTACTAACC
>CAZHSA010000254.1:0-5818 GCA_964535135.1 uncultured Kordia sp. | reverse complement strand
TGCGGTAAGAGCGGCAGAAGTCAATACCATTATTGCTGCAAACGGAACGAGTTGCAGGCATCAAATAAAAGATGGTACAGATAAAGATGCGTTGCATCCTATTACGGTATTGAGACGGGCGTTGGTGTAGATTTTTAGACACGCTTCGCTTTAGATCGGCTTCGCCTCTTAGATTCACGACTTTTATGATACGTCTTTGCGAGACGCAGTCGCAGTAATCTGTTTCTAACAGTTTTCAGATTTCTATATAAAGTCTAAAAAACTAGAAGCGTCAGCGGTCTAGAAGATTCCTGCTTGCTGGAATAAGTCTAAGCAAGTCTATTTAGGATTTTGAATAGAATCAATTCTTTTGATCAATTTTTTAGCGCCATCTCTAGCTTTGGTGTAAATCTCTTTCATTTGTTCTTCCCTTAAAATAGACATATTTACATAATTTTTTCCAGCTTTTGACGTCACCACTTTTAGTAGATTTTCTCTATTTTCTTTCGGATTTGCAACTTTGGGGATAGAATCCAAGTATTCTAATTCATAGTGGTTCTGATACACCCAAAAATCCATGTCCTTATCCACCGATTTTTCTTCCCATTTATTAAATTCCATTAAATAGGTGTTGAAAACAGCGTAATAACTATCTAATTTTTCAAACAAAAACTTCTTTTCAGGCAAGGTTACAATACCTGATTCTACCATTTTTTTATAGGCATTATTATTGATAGAAATATTGTTAGTTCCTGAAGCGACAATTCCTTGAATTTGACTCGTAGTAAATTTAGCTAAGCTATCTGGGTTGAAGAGGCTTTTTTTATAGTCAATTTTTATGTCAATTCTTTTGATAGCATATTCAAAGTAGGTAGTGTCTACTGCCAAATCTTTCTTTATTTTATCAATATACAAATCAGCTTTATTTAAAGAAATACGATCCTCATTCCAATTATTAATGCTGAGGGCAATGAGAATACCTGCTATTATAAAGAATATTTCCCCAATGGCTAATACCATATATTGCTTTAGATTTTTTTTCTTCAAGCTGTTCTCTTTTAAATTTTCCATCATACTATTTGATAAATTACAAACAGTCTTGCTATGTAACCGTTAGTTTTTGGCAAATTAGGAATTATTTTTTTAAAAATATTTTGAAGCATCACTTCGAGTCAGCATAACGAAATAATCATTTAGTAAAGAAATCAAATTCTGCTATGAAAGAAACAGATTGCCACGTCCCAATGCTTTTCGCAAAGACGTATGAATATATCTAAAATCTAATAGCGAAGGCAAGTCTAAGAAGTCTAAGAAGTCTAAGAAGTCTAAGAAGTCCAAGCAAGTCTAAGAAAGTCTGTAAATCTAAATCATTTAGCATCTTTCACAATGGTAATTGCGGCCAATAAATCTTTGTAATCCATAGATTTGAGTTCCTCATCGGCGTAAAAAGCGGTTAAGCGATCTTCGGTATGACGGTAGAGTTTCCAACGATTTTTATGGTATTCTAATGCGGTTAAATTTTCAACCCAATCGCCAGAATTTAAGTAAATACACGAACCTTTTCTGTTGGTTTTCTTTTCCATTTGCGGTTGATGAATGTGTCCACAAATCACATATTTATAACCATTGTCAATCGCCAAATCAGCAGCAACTTCTTCAAAATCATTGATATATTTTACGGCTTTTTTAACGCTGTTCTTAATTTTTTTAGATAAAGAATACTTTTCACGCCCAAACTTCAGCAAAACCCAGTTAATTACACGATTCAAACGAATAAGCAAATCATATCCAATACCACCTAATTTAGCAAGCCATTTGGCATTTTGAATCGAAGCATCAAACACATCACCATGAAAAAACCATGCTTTTTCGCCATTCAATTCCAACACTAACTTATCAACTAATGAAAAATGACCAACTTTGGTGTCCGAAAAACGGCGCAATGCTTCATCGTGATTCCCTGTAATGTAGATAACTTCCACACCTTTCGTCGTAAAATCAATCAACTTTTTAATAATTTGTAGATGTGGTTTGGGAAAATAACGTTTACGAAACTGCCAAATATCAATAATATCACCATTCAGAATTATTTTCTTTGGTTCAATACTATTCAAGTAGGCAAGAAGTTCATTCGCGTGACAACCGTAGGTTCCTAAATGCACGTCGGAAATCACCACAAGGTCTATTTTTCGTTTTTTCATGGGCATTGATTACTAATTGCAAATAAAATTAAACACCAAAAAATAATTGGAAAAATAGCGTTAAGCTTAGTTGCTTGAATGTTAATAATTTATCAATACTTACGGCTGAATGTTAAGTTAATTTTAAGCATTTGTTGGGTTTTTAAATCTGTTAGTTTAAATTTACATTTGTTAAAAAAAGACTATGGCAGGAAATACTTTTGGTTCCTTATTCAAATTGACCACTTTTGGAGAGTCGCACGGCGCGGCAATTGGCGGAATTATTGACGGTTGTCCAGCAGGATTGGAATTGGATTTGGAAATGATTCAACACGAAATGAATCGTAGAAAACCAGGACAATCCGCTATTGTTACCCAACGGAAAGAACCGGATGCGGTTGAGTTTTACTCTGGAATCTTTGAAGGAAAAACAACGGGCGTTCCTATCGGATTCGCCATTCATAATACCAATCAGAAATCACGTGATTATTCACACATAAAAGATTCGTATCGTCCATCACATGCGGATTACGTATACGATCAAAAATACGGACATCGCGATTATCGTGGTGGCGGAAGAAGTTCTGCACGTGAAACCGCGTGTAGAGTAGTAGCAGGCGCTATTGCCAAACAATTACTTTCCAACATCAAAATAAATGCGTTTGTGTCTTCTGTGGGAGAAATTACGCTAGACAAACACTATCAAGAACTGGATTTTTCCTTGACAGAAAGCAATCCTGTACGTTGTCCAGATCCTGCGAAAGCAGCAGAAATGGAAGAACGAATTCGTCAAATTCGAAAAGAAGGTGATACTATTGGCGGCACTGTGATGTGTGTCATTCAAAATGTGCCTGTCGGTTTGGGCGAACCTGTATTTGATAAGTTACATGCTGAATTAGGAAAAGCGATGCTTTCAATCAATGCGGTAAAAGGTTTTGAATACGGAAGTGGTTTTGAAGGTGCAAAGATGAAAGGAAGTCAGCACAATGACATTTTTAATGCTGACGGAACTACGAAAACCAATCTTTCAGGCGGAATTCAAGGTGGCATCAGCAACGGAATGGACATTTACTTCAATGTAGCATTTAAACCTGTTGCGACAATTATGCAAGCGCAAGATACGATCAATAAAGATGGTGAAATTGTTGAAATGACGGGAAAAGGTCGTCACGATCCGTGCGTCGTACCACGCGCCGTTCCTATTGTGGAAGCGATGGCAGCATTAGTGTTGGCGGATTACTATTTAATGAATAGAACGATCAAGCAATGAGCGTAAAGGACTTTTTTATTGCTGTCATCCGAATTATGGCAATCTACTTGTTTTCTCAGGGAATCATTTCGATAAGTCACCATCTCACATATTTTTTTGATATTGGTAATTCATCAACCAGCTTTTGGTTTGTGAGTCTAACTTTACTTTTTTCGGCTATCCTTTATCTTTTATTCAGAAAGACTTCTGCTATTGTAACGTTTTTAGGCTTGGATAAAGGTTTTTCTTCAAATCAATTTAATTTTTCCAATACGGACCGTAAATACATTGTAGAAATTGCCATCACTATCATGGGGCTTTATTTGGTTTTCATTAAAATTCCTTACATGTTAGAGAATTTATATATATTGATAAGATCAAGTTACAGCACGCTTGTTCTTGCAAGTGACTATAATTTTAGACCATTACAACAAGATTTAATTATTAACCTTTTACATATCTTAGTAGGATTAGCGATTATTTTATTAAGAAAAACCATAGCAAACATATTCAACGCAAAAAAAAATAAAAAATAATCAACATAACAGAAATACACTTAGCATGAAAAAAATGGCATTACATTGGAAAATTTTGATAGGAATGGGCTTAGGTGTCATTTTCGCCTTCATCTTACTATCAACTTCTTGGGGAAGCGAAAAAGTAGTTTTAAAAGAAATTCCCGCTACACAAGAAATTGTGCAACAAATTGTCAATGGTGAAGTAGTGACTTCTGTCAAAGATATTCCTGCAAGAGAAGTGAAAACTACACGTGCCGAGTATTTTATCAGTCGTTGGGTAAAACCTTTTGGAACCATTTTTATCAACTTGTTGAAATTGATCGCTGTTCCGTTGATTCTCGCGTCACTGATTAAAGGAATTTCCGATTTAAAAGATATTGCCAAAATCAAAAAAATGGGCTTGCGTACCATTGGAATTTACGTAGTAACTACCTTAGTTGCCATTATTATTGGTTTGGGAATTGTAAATACTGTGCAACCTGGAACGGGAATGCCGAAAGAAACGATCGAAAAAATTAAGCTAAAATATGCAGATTCTGATGGTGTCAATGATAAATTGGCGAAAGCCGCCGCACAAAAAGATGCAGGACCTTTACAAGCGTTGGTAGATATTTTTCCGCAAAATATATTCAAATCGTTAGGAGAAGCGAAGATGCTTCAAATTATCTTTTTTGCTTTATTCTTAGGAATTTGTCTGTTGCTGATTCCCGCAGATAAAGCCAAACCCATGATTGATATTTTCGATTCCTTGAACGAAATCGTCATGAAAATGGTCGATTTAATCATGCTTTTTGCGCCGTACGCCGTTTTTGCACTGCTTGCCAACGTGATTGTCGCCTTTGACGATCCTGAAATTTTGATGAAATTATTGTCATACGGATTGTGTGTTGTGGGCGGATTGATTTTGATGATCGTTTTTTACCTCATCATTGTTGCAGTATATATAAAAAAGCCACCTTTTTGGTTTTTAAAACAAATCAGTCCCGCGCAATTACTAGCATTTTCCACAAGTTCAAGTGCAGCAACGCTGCCTGTAACGATGGAACGTGTAGAAGAACATTTGGGTGTTGATAAAGAAGTTTCAGGATTTGTATTGCCTGTCGGAGCGACGGTGAATATGGACGGAACGAGTTTGTATCAAGCCATTGCAGCCGTATTTATTATGCAAGTGTTAACACCTGAAGCCATAACTTGGGAAGCGCAACTAATTATTGTGTTTACAGCTTTATTGGCTTCTATCGGAAGTGCCGCTGTACCAAGTGCTGGAATGGTGATGTTAGTGATTGTTTTAGAATCTGTAGGATTTGATCCTGCATTGTTGCCAATTGGTTTGGCATTGATTTTTGCGATAGATCGACCATTGGATATGTGCAGAACGGTTATCAACGTTACAGGAGACGCCACAGTGTCTATGGCCGTTGCCAAATCTTTGGATAAATTGCATGAACCAGCACCAAAAAATTGGGATGATAATTATCCACCAAAAAATTCATAGTACAAAAACCAACTTTTTTATATATTTTTAAACAAATCAAAAGAACCAACCAAAAAAATACCGCAATGAATATCTGTTTTTTAATGTATCCGTGGGAAGATATCGATCCAGAAAATGATACAAGTTTAGCTTTAATTAAGGAATGTGTAAAACGAGGGCACGGAGTGGCAATGTGTACACCTTCTAACTTAACGATTCGCGATAGTGTAACAAATGCTTTTTGTACCGTAATTAAGCGCATGGACAAAGTGCCTAGTACGTTAAAATCGTTTTATATGAAAGCAGATTTACGTGAAGAAATGTTGCCATTGGCAGGTTTTGATGTGATATTCATGCGAGCAAATCCGCCGTTAGATCCGATTATGTTAAACTTTTTGGATTCAGTAAAGGATGATGT
>CAZHSA010000253.1:0-5853 GCA_964535135.1 uncultured Kordia sp. | reverse complement strand
TGCCCAGGTGGGAATGCACAAGCACAAACAATTGGTATTACTGGATGGCACGGTTGCACGGTTGTAGGACCAACTGGAACGCAAGGATGCACAGTTGTTGGACCAACTGGTTACCAAGGTTGTATAACACCAACGGGAACGCCTCCGGCAACAGTTTGCCCAGGCGGGAATGCACAAGCACAAAACTTAGGACCTACTGCGTATCTAGGCTGCCATGATAATAATACTGCAGCTACAATTTGCACACAAATTGGGTGCGGACCAACACACCTTTTAGGTTGCACTGGATATGAAGGTTGTCTAACTCCAACAGGAACACCTCCAGCAACAGTTTGCCCAGGTGGTGATGCACATGCACAAACATTAGGTCATACTGCGTATGATGGTTGTGGACAGCATGGTACGGAAGCTACTGTATGTACTCAAATTGGGTGTGGACCAACACATCTTTTAGGATGTACTGGATACGAAGGTTGTGGACAACATGGAACTGCAGCTACTGTTTGCACACAAGTTGGATGCGACGGCGGACAGGCACAGGCACAAATTCATAGTATTCCTGTAGCAGACTGTATTCCTACACGTAGTTGTACAGGAGCTTGGCCAGTATGTTAATAATAGCTTATCTACAATAGATACAGCTATTTTTTAGTAGTATAAAGCTGCCTGTACAGCAGGCAGCTTTCAAAACTCAAAATCCATTTTTATGCGCTTAACAAAAAAAAATATTACACATTATCTACTAGACAAAGGTTTTTTAGAACCTACTTCATTTATGACTGGAGATTATATGCTTACGCAAACTCAGAGTAGAAATTCTATCTTTAAAATTCAACAGCAACAAGACAAAGGATTATTTGTTAAGCAACTCATCGCACAAGATGCTACAAATAGTTATTTAATGCAGAAAGATGCCACAAGTCACTATTTAATTCATCAATCAGATTTATATAAAGAAACCGCAACACATATTCCCGAATATTACGGATACGATCCGTATCATAATATTTTAGTAACTGAATATTTTGCAAACACTAAAAACGTACACGAAGTGGTGTATCGTGATAAAAAACTATCAGCATCTCACGCAGCAAAAATGGCGCATATTTTAGCTTCGTTTCATTTTGATATTACAGAAGAAATTAAACATAATAGTTCGCTTCAATTTTTTAGCAAACAAATTCCATGGATTTTAAACACCAACCAACTCCTAAACAACAACTCGCAAAGCATTAATAATGCTGTAATTGCAGAGATTCACAAACATCAAGATTTGGTAAAACACATAGACAAAGTGGCTTCACAATGGGAAGTTTCTAGCTTAATTCACGGAGATATTAAGTGGATGAATTTTATCGTAATGCCTAATAATGAAGATGTAAAACTTATTGACTGGGAAATTGCCGATTTAGGCGATCCATTATGGGATGTAGCTGGGGTTTTTCAATCGTATTTCAGTGCTTGGGTATTGAGTTTTAACAATCAAAACATTCAACAGCATCAACAAATGCAAGGCACGGAGTTTTTGTCCATTGAAAGCATTACACCTGTTGTTAAATTACTTTGGAATACTTACGCATCAGCACAAAAATTTTCAGTTACTGAAGCTAAAGAGAAGTTGCTTAAAACCATTTCCTATATGGCTGCACGTATGATACAAACGGCTTTTGAGAACAACATGGCGCAACAACAACAAATGTATCCCAATTCAGCGCGCATTCTACAATTCTGCAATCATATTTTAGCAGATGTGGAAGGAATTGCAAAACAATGGAATTTAATAGACTAAGACGATGAAAGACAACACACATACACAACAAGTGCGTCACATTATAGATGCGATTGAAATTACTTCACTAACAACGTATAAAGTGCATGGTGAGGAAGAATATGTGCAAAATCAAATGCCATATCAAACCTTTGCGGAGGATTTTAAATCGTTTGGAAGCAACGCAACTGTTGACTCGCAACAACAACGTACCAACTTAATCAATGCGCTTACTAATACGATTTATGCTAAATTTTATTGCGGAATTAAAAATGACAATCACACGTCAAAAATTCCATCAAAAGTAGCGCGTGACGAATTTATGAACGAACTTTCGCAGGCAAATACTTCCGTGAACGGACTCGATTATCATTGGAATATTTACAATATTGACACCAAAACTGGCAATGCATACGTTCAAAAAAATGGCGAATTGCGTTGGTTACAACCAAATGGCTATCAATTTGTAAATCCGCAGCAAAAACAAGCAATCGTTAACACGAAAGTCAATCTCATACGTCAAAAAGAAAACAGAAACCTTCAACCTGTATTTTATCATGTATTTAGCAACGAAATGTTTCCGCAGGAAGTAGAAATTGGCCGTATTTATTGGAACGTTTCACCAGAAGGTGCAGCCAAACTCATCAACTTACTCACAACGACTTTAAACGAATATAAAATTCCATTTCAGTTCAAATGCCTAAACCATCCTGAGCTGTATGTACGATCTGACTCCGCCGTTTTATATATCAGCAAAAAGCATGTACAATTAGTTTCTATCATTTTACAGCGTGTAATTCCAAATTTAGAACCGTATCTTGTAGACGAAATTCCGATGTTTACCAAACAACTCCACAAAGGTGTTGGGTACGCGGAAGATCCTGGGAAAGGGCAAAGTTTTGGAATGAGTAGAGCAACTACCATTGCAACAGCGTTAGTAGAAGCATTTGTGCAAGAACAAGATACAAAGCAAACGTTCACTACTGTAGTCAATTCTTTATCGCGAAAAGGAATGTCATTAGACCGTTTACACCTTAACAAACACACTGCATTAACGCCAACATTCCCAACGTATGAATAATATAGAAACCACAGCAAAAACAGACGTACAGATGTATGTAAAAACAGCACACAATATTGGCAAATACTTAGCCAAAGAAGCATTATGGTATAAAGATATGTGCAACTGGACAGGACACGAAGTGGCTCCTGTAGGCGGCGCATTTCAAACGGTTGTAAAAGCATGCAGTATAGATTTGTACAGCGGATTGACGGGAATCGCTTTGTTTTTGGCAGAATTATTCGAAAAAACGCAAGATCCGATCATTTTACATACGCTAAATGGTACTTTAAAAACCATTTATTTCAATTTAGAAGGCGAAAAAGTAAACAACTTCGGATACTATTCAGGGAAAATCGGTGTAGGATATACGCTGTGGCGGATTGGAAAAAAATCAGCGAATGCGGAATTGGTAAGCAAAGCACTTTCCATTGTAAAATCTGTAAAAGACGAAGACATTGCCGATTATGAAGTAGACATCATTTCTGGCGCTGCAGGATCTATCTCTGTATTATTAAAACTATATTATGCGGAACAAGACAACGATTTCCTAGAAATTGCTGAAAAATGCGGTCAATTTCTATTGAAAAAAGCGATCAAACAAGGTGAAATTTGTTCGTGGATGACGGTTGACAAATCGAATGCACTTACTGGCTATTCGCATGGCGCTTCTGGTATTGCTTCCGCATTGATGGAACTCTACGCAACTACAAAAAAAGAAGAATACTGGCATACCGCTATGGGCGGATACAACTATGAAAAACAGTGGTTCAATCAACAAACTCAAAACTGGCCCGATTTACGAGAATATGATGGTTCCAAACCATTAAACTATGGCGTAATGTGGTGTCACGGCGCACCTGGAATTGCCATTGCACAACTAAAAGCGTATGAAATGACGCAGCACGAATACTTTTTGAATGAAGCGAAAATCGCCTTAGAAACTACAAAAAGAACTGTGATTCAAGAGACGAATGTAAACTCACAAGCGAATTTTTCACTCTGTCACGGATTGGCTGGAAACGCTGACATATTGCTCTATGGAAGTCAAATACTCAACAATCCTGAATATTTGCAAATTGCCAAAAACGCGGGCGATTTCGGAATTGCGCACTACGATGCCACAGGTGTGGTATTTCCAAGTGGCGTCAATGATCCTACGGGACTCACCATTGGACAACAAGAAAATCCTGGATTGATGTTAGGACTCTCTGGAACAGGCATGTTTTACTTGCGTTTGGCGGATATGAATATTCCTTCGGCGTTGGTGCCTTGACATAAAAACATAATTCCTACAACCAAAACTTCATAACAAGGGTTTTTTTCCCTTTTATTTTTAAGGTATTCCCTCGTGGATTCCTTTTCAGAAGCATGTACTTTTATTCGCTGAAAGTTCACATACAATTTATGTATATTTCTGAATAGAGGTTGTAGTCATTCATAGATAGTTAGATGCATAAACTCAATGAACTTCCGAAAATCCCAAGTGTCCGCTTGGGATTTTTAAAATATCTTCACTTCGCTTGTAAAGTTTTGAAAAAAATCTCGTCTCACTATAGAATGTTTGATTTTGCGTATTTTAGCAAATCTCAAATGAAAAACAAGAACGAAGCATGGACAAATCATACTACAATCCAAGAGACTTAAAAAAATTCGGTTCTATCACAGAATGGAGCGAAGAATTGGGTAATAAATTCTTTGAATACTACGGAAAAGTGTTTGAAGAAGGCGCACTCACACCACGCGAAAAATCACTCATTGCACTTGCGGTAGCACACACGGAACAATGTCCATATTGTATTGACGCCTATTCACAAGACGGTTTGCAACGCGGAATCACAAAAGAAGAAATGATGGAAGCCATTCACGTTGGTGCCGCTATAAAAAGTGGTGCAACGTTGGTACATGGCGTACAAATGATGAATAAAGTGAATAAGTTGGAAATGTGAGCAGGCTGTTGATTTTGCCTCGCAAAATCGTACAGATCGCTCATACTGACGAAAGTCAGTATCTTATGGAATGAAAATCTTCCCGAGCGCAGTCGAAAGATATAAGAAACTAAGACTTTTAAAAGACAAGGTCTAAAATTAAAAAATTACATGGCGACAAAGTCCCTACAAAAAAGAGAAAGTGAACTCGCAAGCACGCAAAGACAATTGGAAATTCTATCTAATGGAATCTTTCAAAGTGGCGAATTGCCAACGTTTGCAAACAAAATAAAAGAAACAAATCAATTTCCCCTACAACCCAAAAAAATTGAAATCTTACAAATCAATGTTGGGTATATGTGCAATCAAGTATGTTCGCATTGTCATGTAGATGCAGGTCCCGATCGAAAAGAAATCATGACGCGTGAAACGATGCAACAATGTTTAGACGTGATTGAAAAAACAGGCGCGCATACGCTCGATTTAACCGGTGGCGCACCCGAAATGAATCCGCACTTTCGTTGGTTTGTTGAAGAAGCCTCCAAAATTGGCGTGAAAGATTTTATTGTACGATCAAACCTAACGATCATTCGTGCCAATAAAAAATACTACGATCTGCCAGAATTCTTCAAAAAACACAACGTACATGTTGTTTCTTCCATGCCACACTGGACACGTGGAAAAACAGACAAACAACGTGGCGATGGCGTTTTCGACAAATCTATCAAAGCCTTACAAGAACTCAACGCAGTTGGTTACGGAATGCCTAACAGCGATTTACGATTAGACTTGGTATACAATCCGTCAGGAGCGTTTTTGCCAGGCGATCAAATGGCGATGGAAAAAGATTTCAAAAAAGCCTTATTGGACGATTTTGGCATTCAATTTCACAACTTATTTGCCATTACCAACTTGCCTATCAGTCGTTTCTTAGATTACCTAATTGCTTCAGAAAACTACGAAGACTATATGTATTCTTTAGTAGAAGCATTCAATCCGGGCGCAGTGGCAAATGTAATGTGTACCAATACCATTTCTGTAAGTTGGGACGGTTGGTTATACGATTGCGATTTTAATCAAATGCTCGATTTAAAAGT
>CAZHSA010000252.1:0-5934 GCA_964535135.1 uncultured Kordia sp. | reverse complement strand
GCTGCCACAGGCATTTGGCATCAATCGCTGGCGCAAACACTGTAAATACAGCATCCATCAAAAAACGAATATCCAAAAAGCTATCTTATATTGAGGTAGCTTTTTTTGCTTTTTAAGCATAATAACTTCATTTTCAATACGTATTAATACGTGAATTTACTAAAATAAGTCACTTTCAATTGTGCAAGCCTAATCTTTTTTTTAGATTTATAAGGATAAAACTTAGAAACAACCACCATGAAAAACACTGAAAAAAAACCAAACATTCTTATTCTTATTACCGATCAACAACGAACCATTCAACACTTTCCAGAAGGTTGGGCAGAAAAATATTTACCATGGACAACTCATTTAAAAAAAACTGGAGTAACTTTTGAAAACAATATGTGCAGTTCTACCGCTTGTTCTCCAAGCAGATCCACTATTTTTTCGAGCACGTATCCTACCGTGAATGGCGTATTGAAGGTAAACGATACCATAAATATGAGTCGTACCTTACCTATGGGCGGAACTATTGCTACGCTTGGTAAAATTATGACCGATGCAGGATATAGAATGGTGTACAAAGGAAAATGGCATTTGGATGCGTCCTTTGCAAATTCAAGTTTTATTCGTCCTTCAGATATGGATCGAATGATGATTGAAGATGATGCTATGGAAAATCATTATGCGTTTCCAGGTTGGACATCTCCCGATTTAGGAACCGCAGAATCAAATTTGACCGAAAGAGGCACTGAAAAACCAGATGAAAATTCTCCATTAAATTCCCTTGGCGGCGGAACAGCAGCTAACGATAACAGAATTGTAAATGGTCCTATGTTTTTAAACAGTCAAGAATCTGCAGTAGATTTTATCAAAAATTATAATCCAAACGATGAAAAACCATTTTGTTTGGTAGTTTCTTTGGCAAATCCACACGATGTTTGGGTATATCCGTTTGCACCAGACAGCGCAGGTTATACAGGAAACGAATGGCTTGGAAGTGCGTATGATGATTTTGAACTTCCTGATAGTTATTATAATGATTTAGACAACAAACCAGATGCGCAAGAAGATTTTCTAAAAGGTTTTCAGCGAGGAAAAATTAAAGATCCTGAAACTGCAAAAAACTACTTAAAATTCTACGCCTATTTACAAACGTTAATTGATGATTTGACAGGCGATATTATCAATGCAATGCGGTCTAACGTGCATGTTGGTGATCAACTAGAAGAAGATACGTATGTAATTCGTTTATCAGATCATGGAGAAATGGCGATGTCGCAAGGCGGATTGCGTCAAAAAGAAAACACAATCTACAGAGAAACCATCAATGTACCAATGATATTTTCCAATCCAAACTTACCACAAAATGTGGTTAAAGAGGATTTGGTTTCACTGATTGATTTAATGCCAACCATTGCTGAACTTACAGGTGCTAACATTCCTGAAAATATTGTCATTCAAGGAAACAGCTATGCAAGTAGCATCTTAAATGGAGAATCAAACAATAGAGAATACAATTATTTTGCGACAGACGATTGTTCCATGTCTGCCTACACATGCATTCGAGGAATCATCAGTCACAAATACAAATATGGTGTATACTATCCGGCAAATTACAGCAGTCAAGACTATGGAATTGTAAATTATAACGGAGAAATTGCAGTCGATAAAAATGATTCCAACGAACCTTCCTCACAAATTCAATACGAACTTTATGACTATACTACAGAAGATGGACAAGCAGAAACAACCAACCTTTTAGCGACTTTTGATTCTGAACAGATGAGTGATTCGCTGTTTGAAACATGGCAAGACTTGCATGCCATTCTGACTAAAAAGATGGAAGATACTTATACCAAACCTAACAATTGGGATTTTGCAACTCCAGTATATCTTGAGGATGAGTGATTCAACGATTAAAAAAGGAAACGCTATCTCTTTTGGGATAGCTTTCTTTAATGCTGAGTTCTACACAAACGTATACGCCCAATAAATCAAGCCTACTTGCATAGGCAATCGGAGGAGAGCAATTATGATTTGCGTCTGCTTTTTTTTGCGTTTTACTATTTGATAATATTTCCAATTGGCGGGAAACACAGCAATCAACAAAGCAATAATGCCCATAGCTGCATACGAACGTGTGGCTTCAAACAATACGGCGATTCCCAATACAATTTCTATAATTCCTACTAGAATATTTACTATTTCGGGTTTAGGAACCCACTTTGGCGTGACTTTTAAAAAAAGTTTTGGAGTCACAAAATGAAAGATTCCTGCCACCACATAGATAGCAGCCATCATATATAACGAAATTGTTGCGGTTTCTGGCATTCTATAAATGTAAGGTTTCCATTTTAAAAGACATAAAAAATTATGGTTAGAAAATTGTTGCTAACTGAAACCTTCTGTTCCCTCAAAACTGAACTATGTTCACGCAATCCAATTGGCTAAAATTTGATTTTAACTGTAAAAATGGTAGCTTCGATACATCGCATTAATCATTTAAAATCCAATTACATGAAAAAACTAGGACTTGTATTGCTTATGTGTACTATGATCGTTGCTTGCGGAACTAAAAAATCTGCGTCAGCTTCTAAAGATCGTATGACAAATATTAAGAAAGGAAAAAGTAAAAATTTCAAACAAACCTTACGAGATGCGTATACATTTGTAATCAATGAAGTATCAACGGATGATACATACGGTTATTCCCCTAAAAATGCTGTGGAAGTTGGTGGCGTAAAAGATTCAGAAGGCCCAATAAATGAACAACGGTATTTAAACGCTTTAACAGGCCCAAATGGTGAAGAAGTTTCCTATTACAGAGCAGGAAGTTGTTGTTCTGTACCGAGTGAAAATGCCATACTTGGAGGCAGAGCAATGCTTGATAATTATCGCGTTACGTGGGAAGGCGCCAAAGATACGGTTTCTATTTATATCAACATGTACGATTCTAGCCCGTTGAAAGCGCCTAAAGGATTTGGATTAAAGAAATAATTTTATGCTCGATATATTTAAAAATATTCGTCGTTATTTTCGTGGAAAGAAAAGAATCCGAGAACTGTTTGATGATGTTAAAGATCTTGATGAAGTATTGCTAGAAAAACGCTTGGAGATTTTCAAAGAAAAAGTCACGCCTGCATTTGCCGAAATTGGACTTGTACATTGGAATGGAAAATATTGCTGGTTTAGTGATACTAATGAAGACGGCATCAAACAAGTGATTCAATATCATATATTTAAAGGTTATGAAAGTTCGTTTAGTTACGGAATATGCTTTGATTTTGTACCGACGATTAGCGGCAAAAGAATGATTTATCATCGAACGGATAAATCGACCAAAATTATTTATGAAAAATTATTGGAAGGTTGGCAAAATCACAAAGAAGATAAAGCACCAAAACCGTACAGAGTAAAATTATACAATGAGAAAAAGTTCAGAATAAGTTTGGACGAAGTTTTACAGTACAATCTACCTACAATAAAAAAGTGGTTTACCGAAAAT
Organism: uncultured Kordia sp.; assembly: GCA_964535135.1. GTDB lineage: Bacteria > Bacteroidota > Bacteroidia > Flavobacteriales > Flavobacteriaceae > Kordia. Next base: position 2,444 of record CAZHSA010000252.1, on the reverse strand, counting down.
CAGAACTTAGAACAGGTTACAGAAAGCTTACTTCACGATGTGGAAAATCCGCCATTTACCTATGAATTTGAACGAAACTTAAATTCGTATGCGTATATGTTAGCGTTTATTTACAAACACAAAAAACAATTTGAAGCTTCTGAATTTTGGATGAACAAACATTTTCAAAAGAAATTCAATACGCCTGCGGAAGTTCAAATGATTTATAAAAAATTAAAAACGTAAACGACCCTACTATTTTGAATGTTTCAAAAGAAGTTGACTTGTAAAACGATCCGTGTAACATACATAGCAAACCTCATTACGTCTTTCTGAGTAATTCTATAATTAAATAACAAGAATTACTCAGAAAGACGTTTTCTATGCTACAAGTATTGTTTTTGTAAACTTTCAAGAGTGCAAGCTAACTTCTACACTTTAACGTCTTTTTGTTAAAATCGCTACCAATATGAAGCATATTTTCAAAATTCCGTAACTTTCACTCAATTAATCAATCAATCCGAACATGAAAAAACTACTACGCTTGCTGGTAATGATGACTCCGCTTGCTGTATGTTGTCAGCCAAACACAGAAGTTTTTCTTTTTGATCTTTCTACAGATAACAATCAAATACAACTCACTAACGGACAAAATATTTCCAATAATGAAGGCTATGACAATCAACCTTCATTTCAATATGAAAACACGATTCTCTTTGCTTCTACCCGAAATGATCAAACAGATGTGGTCTCCTATACAAATGGGCAAAAAAAATGGTTGACTGACACTAAACAAGGCAGTGAATATTCGCCGACGCGAATTCCAAAAACCAAAGACTTTTCAGCAATTCGGTTAGATACTACTGGAAAACAATTATTATATCAGTATCGAAAAAATAAAATAAAACCTATTCTTGCCGATTTAAAGATTGGATATCATGTTTGGAATTCAAGAAACATCTTAGTGTCTTTCGTCTTGGGCGAACCGCATCGATTGGTAGTTTCAAATTTTAGAGAAAATACACATATTACGGCTGACACCAATATTGGCAGATCATTACACAACATTCCCAATACAAATTTGGTCAGTTATATCAGTAAGAAAAATGATGCTTGGGAAATTCGTTCGCTTGATGTAAAAACTTATGAGACTAAAAAAATTGCAAACACAGTCGCTAATGCAGAAGACATGTGTTGGCTAGCAGATGGTTCTATATTGATGGGAAAAGGAAAAGCACTGTACAGACTTCATCCTGCAACAGATACCAAATGGAAAATCGTGAAGCTGTTCGATAAAGAAAATTTTGACAATATTACACGCATAACTACAAACCGAGCAAATACAAAATTGGCTTTGGTTGCCGAACCTGAAAAAGAGCTTTCGCCAACGTTGGAAAACATTCGTTGGATTGCTGGCAACTGGAAAGGAGAAGCGTTTGGCGGTATTACCGAAGAAAACTGGAGCGAACCTTCTGGTGGCTCTATGATGGCAACGTTTAAACTCATTGCAGACGGAAAAGTGAGTTTTTATGAAATTGAAACGATTTCGGAGGTAAACAATAGTCTACTATTACGACTAAAACACTTTAATAAAGATTTGAAAGGTTGGGAAACCAAAGACGAAACAGTCGATTTCCCGCTGATTAAAGTCACCAAAAACAAAGCAATTTTCGAAGGAATGACGTTTGAATCGGTAGACGAAAACAACATGACTGTCTATGTAGCGATCAGTGACAAAGATGGTTCAACAGTAATTGTTCCGTTTTATTACACAAAAGAATAAATTCATCAACACACATTTAGCAAAAAATATGAAAAAAATTATCCTAACCGCCCTACTCTTTTCCGCAACATATATGATGTCGCAAACCGATCAACGTTTGTATGATATCATTGACGCCGTTTCCGCAGATCGTATAGAAAATGACATCCGAACATTGGCAAATTTTGGCACGCGAAACACGTTTAGTGACACGGTTTCAGAAACACGCGGAATTGGTGCAGCAAGACGTTGGATAAAAAAAGAATTTGATCAAATTTCTAGCGCTTGCGATACTTGTTTGGATGTATTTTACCAAAAAGATTTTGTCACAAAAGAAGGCAATCGCCGTGTACCAAAAGATGCATGGGTTGTAAATGTCGTTGCGATTCAGAAAGGCACAAAATACCCAAACAGGTATGTGATTATGAGTGGTGATATTGATTCGCGCGCAAGCGACACAATGGATTTTACCACAGATGCGCCAGGCGCAAACGATAACGCTTCAGGAATGGCAGGAGCGATTGAAGCGGCGCGAGTTCTATCAAAATATAAGTTTGAAAATAGCATTATTTATGTGGGATTGTCGGGCGAAGAACAAGGATTGTTTGGCGGACAAGGATTGGCAAAATATGCAAAAGACAAAGGTTGGGACATTATTGGTGTGTTAAATAACGATATGATCGGAATTATTGAAGGTGTAGAT
>CAZHSA010000251.1:0-5938 GCA_964535135.1 uncultured Kordia sp. | reverse complement strand
TAACTTCACTAACTTTGGTGTATTCGTAGAATTAGAAGAAGGTATTGATGGATTAATTTACATCTCAGATTTATCTTGGACTAAGAAAGTGAAGCATCCATCTGAGTTTGTTACTGTTGGTGACAAATTAGAAGTACTTGTATTAGAATTAGACGTAGAAGGACGTAAATTAAGTTTAGGTCACAAACAAACTACGGAGAATCCTTGGGACAAGTATGAAGGTGAGTTTGGTGTAGGAACTACGCACACTGCGGAAATTACTGATGTAAATGACAAAGGTGCTACAGTAACATTAAACGAAGATGTAGTTGCATTCATTCCTTCTCGTCACTTAGAAAAAGAAGACGGAAAGAAATTGAAGAAAGGTGAAACTGCTGAATTCAGAGTTATTGAATTTAACAAAGAATTCAAAAGAGTTGTTGCATCGCACACAGCAATCTTTAGAGAAGAAGAGCAGAAAAATGTTCAAGCTGCTGCAAACAAAGCACAACAATCTTCTGAGAAAACAACGCTTGGAGATTTAAACGAATCTTTACAGCAATTAAAGAACAAAATGGAAGGAAAATAATTCCGAACATTTTTTCAGATACAAGAAAGCCGTTTCAATTTGAAACGGCTTTTTTTTGTTACTTACTTATTTTAAACGAAATTGGCAGTATGCATTTAACAGATACGTTCTTTCCTTTTTGCATGCCAGGAATCATTTTGGGAAGTGATTGTATCACACGTTTTATTTCCTTTGCTATAGCAGGATTATCTGTACGGATATCTATATCAGTAACTATTCCTGAAGTATCTATAATAAACTTAGTGTCAACTTTTTGTACAGCATTTGTTGTGCTAAGTTTAGTGAGTGTATCCATATTAATTTCTCGATTTACGAACATTTGAATCTTTTTTGTTACACATTCTCTTAAATCTTTAATAGGTGTTACATTTTCACAGCCAGGAAAAACAGGAGGAATTTCTACAATACCAAAAAGAATTGGATCATCATAACGTATAAATTTGATACGTTCATCTTGTGATTTTTTTTCCTGCGACGAGTTTTCAATAACTTCATCAGTGGTGTTGTGCTTATCTGATTCATAAACAGTAGATTGTACCTTTTTTGAAGAAGGTGAATTCAAAGAGTCATTTGAATTATCTGATGCTAAAATTGCAATACTAGATTTTGGATTTTTAGAAGGTTTATTATTTACAGATATATCTTTAGTTGTAACTACGTCTTCATTAATATCAACTTTTTGATTCTCTTGTATTTGTGGTGCAACTTTCGTTGGAAGTGTCGTAGTTATTGTTTCGGTTGCAACAGAACTATGTATCACATACCAAGTTGTAACTGCTATTACAATCGGAATAGTGATGAATCCGACAAGTTTCAAAATTTTATAAAATTGATAGGTTTGCTGCGCGTTTAGAATACTTTGTTGCAACGAAATACGTTCCAAGCTGTGTATCAATTGTTTTTGTAGCGTAACATCGTTCCTAAAATTAGGTTCTGTTCTCATTCGTGTTTCAAATGCTAGTGTTTCTGTTTCAGAAAGTACGTTCAATAGGTACTTTTCTATCAATGCAATGGTTTTCAGTTCAGCTCTCATCGGCTTGTTTTTAAAGTTTGTAATTGATTTTTTGCGCGTTCCAGACACTTGTACTTTTGTGTTTTGGCAGATGATTCTGAAGTAAAACCCAGCAATTCGGCAATTTCTCGCATCTTCTTTTTCTTGATGTAAAAAAGCGAAAGTAGTTTTAGGCACTTATCGCCAAGAGATTGCAATGCTTTTTCTGCCAATTGATAGGTTGCTTCTTCTTGCAAATGAAAATCTTCAGAAATGGTTTCGTCTTGTAAAAAAGCTTCCTCAAAAGTATTGGTGAATCTATTCTTTTTCTTTAACTGATCTTTCCATAAATACTTACAAATACTGAAAATATAGGTTTCAATACTTGCCGTCAATGTAAAATCTGGAGTATTGGCTTTTTTATAAAAAATAAATAAAGCTTCCTGAAATACATCTTTTGCTTCTTCTTTAGTACCTCCGTATTTACATACAAATCGCAATACTTTAGGAAAGTACTTGTAAATCCTTACAAAAGCCTTTTCTTTTTCTACAGAAGTTAGCATTTGCAATACGAATCGATCTTTCATCTGTGTCTGTTTATATACTTAATGTGAAAACCATAAAAAGGTAACCAAACTTTTTTTAAAAATATTTTTTGAATAAATTGAAAAGAAAATTTTAAGCATAATTCATATGTGGAAGCATATTTTACAGATTGTACTATTAATTAGTGTTTATTCTTGTTCCCAAAACCTGAAAAATAAAGCAGTTGAAGGAATGATACAAAACAAGGATTCTATCCCAATAACTTGGATAGAAGTACCAGATTCTTTGTCAAATTTTGACGCATTGCTAAAAACAAATCATTTATATTATTTAGAGCAAATGTTTCCTGAAAACGATGATTTAGATACAGACTTTTGGCAAAAAATTGATACACTACAAAATACTGATTGGCTTTTTACAATTCAAATACAAGGAGCTTGTACAGCTATCAAAGATTCTATTCTGTCTGATCTTTTGTGTGTTGAAACCCGAAAACATGTAATAAATAAAAATTTGGAAAAAGTGATTCAATTTTCAGGAACTGGATCTGGTTTTTTTGCAACTATTGACTTTGTGTATGATGACGCTAGTAAATTGCTTGAGTATAAGGACTTTAATAAAGACGAAGTATTTTATCTTAAATATGATAAAATAGGACAATTAATAGAAATCATGAAAACAAAAACTACACATGGAGTAAAAAGAGAGAAAGAGCGTTTTAAATTTAGAAAATCATCTTCGCTAAACCTCAGAACAGAATCTTAAAATACGATTTATACAAAATAAATCTGTACTTTTGTATTCCAAATACCATTTGGACAAACACTATGAGTCAAAAAATCTTATTGAGCTCAAAAGAGATCGGAATTATTCTCCATCGATTGGCTTGCCAGCTGATCGAAAATCACCTCGATTTTTCGAATACAGTACTCGTAGGAATTCAGCCGAGAGGAATTTATTTAGCAGAACGCTTAGCGCGAATTTTACGGGAAGAATATGAAGTAAGCGATATCCAGTTAGGATATTTGGACATTACTTTTTTCCGTGACGATTTCCGCCGCAGCGAGAAAATTCTAGAAGCCAACAAAACAAATATCAACTTTGTCGTAGAAAACAAAAAAGTCGTTTTTATTGACGATGTTTTGTATACAGGTAGAAGTATTCGTGCCGCATTGACAGCAATTCAATCGTTTGGTCGCCCAGAAGAAATTGAATTATTGGTGTTGATCGACAGGCGTTTTAGTAGACACCTGCCGATTCAGCCAAACTATCGCGGGCGCCAAGTAGACGCCATCAATGAAGAAAAAGTAAAAGTGAATTGGAAGGAAAATGATGGGGAAGACATGATATATCTAATTAATCAAGAAAAAGACCAGTAGAAATGAGTGAATTAAGTGTCAACCACTTGCTAGGAATCAAATATCTCAAAGAAGAAGATATACAACTCATTTTTGAAACGGCTGATCAATTTAAAGAAGTGATCAACCGTCCTATAAAAAAAGTACCTTCTTTGCGCGACATTACGATTGCTAATTTATTTTTTGAAAATAGTACACGTACAAAGCTTTCGTTTGAATTGGCAGAAAAACGTTTATCTGCCGACGTCATTAACTTCTCAGCGTCGCAATCTTCCGTAAAAAAAGGAGAAACGCTCATTGATACAGTAAACAATATCTTGTCGATGAAAGTAGATATGGTTGTCATGCGACATCCAAATCCGGGTGCAGGTGTTTTTCTCTCTAAAAATGTAAGCGCAAGTATTGTAAACGCTGGCGATGGTGCACACGAACATCCAACACAAGCTTTATTGGATTCGTATTCTATCCGTGAAAAATTAGGCGATGTAGCTGGGAAAAATGTAGTGATTGTAGGCGATATTCTACACAGTAGAGTTGCACTGTCCAACATTTTTGCACTGAAGTTACAAGGCGCCAATGTCAAAGTGTGTGGACCAAAAACCTTATTGCCAACCTATATTGAAAGTTTAGGTGTTGAAGTAGAAACCAATTTGCGAAAAGCACTCGAATGGTGCGATGTAGCTAACATGTTACGTGTGCAAAACGAACGCATGGACATCAGTTATTTTCCGTCTACGCGAGAATATGCACAGCAATATGGAGTTACCAAAACGTTGCTAGATTCGCTCGACAAAGAAATTGTGATCATGCATCCAGGACCAATCAATCGGGGTGTAGAAATTACAAGTGATGTTGCGGATTCTAAGCAATCTATCATCTTAAATCAGGTAGAAAACGGTGTGGCAGTGCGCATGGCGGTAATTTATCTTCTGGCGGCGAAAATTCAGAAATAGCTCAATTTTAACGATGCCTAACATTTTTAAAATAAATTTAAACGTATTTTAAAAATACAACTATGCACTAAATTTTGTAACTTGTATATGGATCTTAAAAATATAGCTTAAAAACCCTCTAAACTTTTACACCTATGATTTTAGATAAGCAAGAAAACATCCTCATCATCACACAAGAATCATCAAATATTATTGAACTTGCACAAAAAATAGAAGCGCGTTATAGCGAAATGGAACACGATAATATCATTGTAAATCTATTCTCGTTTGGTAACTTAACAAAAAGCGATCTGGTAGAATTTTTAAAACTCTCTAAAATACATCGCGAAGCAAAACATTCCTTTGTCATTGTCACCAATAAAATAAGTACGGACGAATTGCCAGAAGGCATTATGACGGTACCAACGCTACAAGAAGCATTTGACATTATTGAAATGGAAGAAATAGAACGCGATTTAGGTTTCTAGCTTCAACAAAAAATAAAATATACACGAGTGAAATTAACCATACTCGGCTGTTACGCCGCTACACCAACCAAACATACCAACCCGACCGCACAAGTATTAGAAATTAGAAATCATATTTTCTTGATTGATTGTGGCGAAGGAACACAAGTACAACTGCGCCGCAGTAAAGTGAAATTTGCACGTATCAAGCATATTTTTATCTCGCACTTACATGGCGATCATTTTTATGGATTGATCGGATTAATATCTACATTCATGTTGTTGGGCAGAAATACAGACTTGCATATTTATGGACCCAAAGGCTTAAAAGAATTGACGCTTTTACAACTGAAACTCACAAAATCGTGGACGAGTTACAAACTATGTTTTCACGAATTGGAAAGTGATCAGCCTGAAGTGTTGTTTGAAGATGATAAAGTCACAGTCACGACCATTCCGTTGAATCATCGTGTATATGCGAATGGTTTTCTATTTACAGAAAAAGAAAAAGAACGCAAGCTCAATATCAACGCAGTTTTAAACTATGAAATTGACAAATGTTACTATCAAAACATCAAAAAAGGAAGAGACGTTACCTTAGATTCTGGTGAAGTTATCTCGAATGAGAAATTGACCTTTGATCCGCCTAAACCTAAAAGTTATGCCTTTTGTAGTGATACCGTGTATTTTCCACAAATTATAGATCAAATTAAAAATATAACGGTTTTGTATCATGAAGCCACTTTTTTAGACAAGCATGAACATTTAGCCGAAAAAACCAAACATACCACTGCAAAACAAGCTGCCATGATTGCCAAAGCGGCTGAAGTTGAACAATTAATATTAGGTCATTTTTCTACACGATATGATGGTTTTGATGAATTTAAGGAAGAAGCCAAAGCAGTGTTTAACAATGTGGTGTTGGCAGATGATGGTAAGGTTTTTGAATTTAATTAATTAACATATTTATGACTTTACATAAATGGTGCAGCAAGCTCTTCTAGGTTACCAGAAACTATTTTAACGTGAATTCGATGTAAAAAGTTTTGTTTGAAACTTTTCTTTTCCGCAGTATA
>CAZHSA010000250.1:0-5943 GCA_964535135.1 uncultured Kordia sp. | reverse complement strand
GAAGTCGATCCTGGCGTCAACATCAATGGAATTCACTTTAAAGTACGAAAGCCGAAAGGTGTAGTCTTATATTTAAAAGGAAACTCCAGAAGCATTAAAGGTTGGGGGAAGTTCGCTGTAGACTTTACACGTCACGGATTTGATGTGTTGATGGTAGATTATCGTGGATATGGAAAAAGTACTGGAAAACGCACTGAAGCTGGTATTAAAAGAGATTTACAATACGTGTACGATCGTTTAAAAGAACAAGTAGACGAAAAGTACATTACACTCTATGGGAGGTCTTTAGGCTCAGGATTTGCTACAAAACTTGCGTCTAGCAACAATCCACGGTTACTAATCTTGGATGCGCCATATTACAGCGTGAAACATATTACAAAACGTTTTTTACCCATCATGCCGATGTCGCTCATTTTGCGATTTCCTGTAAAAACGTATCGTTGGATTGAATACGTAAAATGTCCGATCAAAATTATTCATGGAACAAGTGATAAGCTCATTCCATTCAAAACCAGTGTGAAACTCTCTAAGATCAATTCCGAATGGACACGACTATACCCAATAATTGATGGCGGACACAACAATTTACACACATTTCCGCAATACCATCGTTTTTTAGAAGAAATACTACATTCAGAATTACCAAAAGAAATAGATCCTAAAAACTCTAGTTTAAACTTTAGAAGAAAAAAAGCGTAAATGAAGACCGTAAAAAACGTCGGTATTGCACTTATTGGCTTATATTTGTTACTGATTTGTATGTTAGCAGCCTTTCAAGAAAAAATAATATTCCAAAGCGAAACCTTACCGCAAGATCACGTGTTTACGTCGTCCGTACCTTTTGAAGAATTGTATTTAAAAGCGTCCGATGGTGCTATTCTACACGGTTTACATTACAAACAAGAAAATCCTAAAGGCGTACTTTTATATTTTCATGGAAACGCACGTACGCTAGAATATTGGGGAGAATGGGCAGAAGGTTTATCAGCAAAATACACCTATGATGTTGTCATTATGGATTACCGCGGTTATGGAAAAAGTCTTGGCAAACGCGAATATCACAACATGCTAGCAGATGCTTTGTTATTTTATGATTACGCAAAGACGAAATTCTCCACTGACGAAATCACGATTTTTGGTCGCTCATTAGGCGGCGCGTTTGCCACACATACAGCAACACAACGAGACGCCAAACGAGTACTGTTAGAATCAACATTTACAAGTGTTTATGAAGTAGGGAAGAAGCGTTTTTGGTTTTTACCATTAAAATGGTTGTTGCAATTTCCGTTTCAAAACCTTGAAAACATTCAGAAAATAAAGATGCCAACGTATATTATTCATGGAACCAAAGATGCCGTAGTTCCATATGAGCAAGGGCAAAAACTCTATCAAAAGTCGGGTAGTGGTATCAAAAAATTCTACACCATTCCAGACGGCTCTCATAACGATTTAATCAGCTTTCCTTCATACTTTGAAGCATTGGATGAAGTCTTAAAGTAATTATTTCTTAGTTTTTTGTGGCAAAAAAAGTATTGAGTATTTAGAAATGCGTATTGAGATTTTTCAAAGGAAAATTACTAATAACCAGCACCTAAAGGAAATTATAATTTTAAATGTTGAATTGTAAATTATACCCAAGACCCAAGACCCAAGACCTAACTAACACCCAACTCACCCTTTTCTTCGCACTGCTCGTAAATTCAAGAATTCTACCATCAATGAAAAAGCAATGGCAAAATACAAATATCCTTTCGGGATCGCGCCTACAGTTTGCCCAAACACTTTTAGATGCGAAATATGTGCAGCTTCTGCAATCAGCATAAATCCGATTAAAATTAAAAAAGACAATCCTAAAATCTGTATTGAAGGATTTTTATTCACAAATGAACCTACAGGATTGGCAAAAAGCATCATAATAATCACGGAAGCTACCACCGCAATCACCATTACAACCAATGCATCGTTAGGATTAGAGGAAATTCCATTGGTCATTCCGATTGCTGTCAAAATGGAATCGAAAGAAAACACGATGTTAATCATTGTAATTTGTAAAATTGCTTTCGAAAGTGTCGTAGCGCGTTGTTTCTTTACTTCGCGTTCGTCATGTTCACGATCAACCACTTTTTCGTGAATTTCTTTGGTACTTTTATACAAGAGAAAAATTCCACCAAAAAATAAAATCACCGCTTGCCAGCTAATTCCACCAGAAATCCAGCTCTTATTAATGTGCCAAAAAGGAGCTTTCATCGCAACTAATAACGAAATACCAAACAAAAGGATAATACGCATTGCCATTGCCAGCACCAAACCGATGTTGGTTGCGCGTTTGCGAAGATTTTCAGGGAGCTTTCCAGCCGCAATGGAAATAAAAATAATATTATCAATACCTAATACAATTTCTAACAATGTCAGCGTAACAATGGCTGCCCACACATCGGGATTTGAAAATAATTCGAACATTTTATTTTAGTTTAATAACGGTACCACGTTTTTTGGTAGATTGGTCTTCAAGCAAGTTATACTCTAGTAAATACGAATTTTCCGTAGTAGAAAGAATCTTCATTTGTATAGGTTTGCTGTCTGAATAATCAATAGGACGTAACTTTCGCCCAATAAACTCACACTCATTCACCCAACGAATGGTAAACGTATCAATCTTATTTTCATAATAATCAATACTCAAGGTATCAGTACGCACAGATTTTCCCGTTTTAGTTTCTCCATCAATCTCATACGTAAACTCAAACGTACCTGTTTTAAAATCTTTACAATTCACTTCTACTTGATAGCAAGAAGTGAAACATAGGGCAATACAAATGCTAAAAATGAATTTTTTCACTAGAATATAGTTTTTGCGTGAGTTGTTTACAAAGTAACTAAAAAATCAGATGGCGATAAACAAAATAGCTAAGTATTAAGAATAGTTGCTATAATTTATTACATTGAAATACTAATTATTTATAATTCGTTCGTATTAGCTGTTATTGTAGAAAATATGAAATTCAACTATTTTTTAATTTCCAGTATACTATATTCATTTATATCAATAGGTCAAATAGTATATATTTTGCTTATGGTTATTGGGATGAGTGAAACTAAGGTTTTCCCACTACCATTTATAATGTTAGCAGCAATAGTATTGATATCTGTAATTCTGTTAATTTTATTTCCTTACTTAAAAAACAAATCAAAACCTTTAAAAAGCGCTTTTGGGTTATTTAGTTTCATATTTATAATTGGGACACTCATTTGGGTGACGTATGGTATTTTGATAAACGATTTATCTCTGTTCGCAATACTGATAATGATTTTATACATTCTTTCCGGAATTCTACTATTGCTAAAAATTGGAACAAAAACATTTCTTTTACGAAATAATTAAAAAGTTGACATCTTTATCACTTCTGATACGAATCAAAAGTTCCATCGGTGTAAAAAATGACAATCTTGTCAATTGTTTTTTCATGTGTCGAAATGTTCGTTGGAATCGTGGAAGTTACTTTTTCTTTCAAAGGCAAGGATTGTTGAACGGTTGTTTGAGTAATTTTTGGTTTTGAAGTTGGAGTAGCGGTTGAAGCATTTTCGGAAGCAGTCGATTTTGGAAAACTGCCTTTTCCATTCAACAACCAATACAATTCTACTTCGGGAAAATTGTTTAAAATTTTCATAACAAATTCCAAACTTGGTTTGTTTCTTCCTGATAAAATGTGGGAAATACTAGAGCGTTGTACACCCAAACGATCGGCAAAAGCAGACGCCGATAAGTCATAATATTCTATAACTTTTTTGAGTCTTTTTGTAAAATCAGGAGTGTTTATCATTGTAAACAGTTAATTTGAGTTTGTATCGTTTACAAATGTAAATATAATGTTTAGTTTCTGCAATAATAATATGTTAAACAATAAAATATGGTTATAATTCACTTTAAGTGGAATTATTTAACTGATTGAAAAACATATGATTGAATGTTGTATTAAAATATTGCATAGCTAAAACCGTAATCATCGTACTAAATAGCACGTTTGCTATGAATGAATGTTTACAATGCTAAACAGAAGTGTTGCTTTCTTTTGTTTACAATTGTAAAATATACAATGTTTACATTTGTAACTCTTAATCAAGCACACACATGCATACACATCCTTTGGCGAATTGGTATCGCTCACATTTTGAATCAAGTTTAGCAGGTCGTTACATTACATTGAATCACATTACTCCGTTGTTAGAAAAGTTGCCTCCTACTTTCCATTTAAAACAAATTGGAACGTCGGTTGAAAATCGTCCAATTCATTCCTTAACGATTGGTAATGGCGATAAAAAAATACTCATGTGGTCGCAAATGCACGGAAACGAATCTACCACAACCAAGGCTGTTTTTGACTTGATGAATTTCTTAAAAGACGCTTCAGAAGCTTCCAACACGATTTTAAACCACTGTACATTGTGTATAATTCCTATGCTAAATCCTGATGGATCTCACGCTTATACACGGGTAAATGCCAATGAAATTGATCTAAATCGTGATGCCCAAACGCTTTCACAGCCGGAAAGTGTAGTCTTAAAAGCTATATATGATGAATTTCAACCTGATTATTGTTTCAATTTACACGGACAGCGCACTATGTACAGCGCAGGAAATGTTGACAAATCAGCAATTCTATCGTTTTTAACGCCTTCTGAGGATGAAAAGCGATCTATTACACCTAATCGTCAAAAAAGCATGGAAATCATTGTTAAAATGAACGAAATGCTGCAAAAACTCATTCCAAATCATATTGGACGTTATGATGATGGATTCAATCTCAATTGTGTTGGAGATACCTTTCAATCGCTCGGAACGCCTACCGTTTTATTTGAAGCTGGACACTTTCCGAACGATTACCAACGCGAAAACACACGAGAATTGATTTTTTATGCATTGCTAGAAGCAATTCAATACATTGCTTCCACAGAAATTTTAGGAAGGTTTACAGACGCTTATTTTGACATTCCTGAGAATGAAAAACAGCATTATGATGTCATTTTTAAGAACCTTCAAACTGAACAAAACGAAACTTTCGATGTGGGAATTATGTATCAAGAAGTGCTCAAAAATGAAAAAATTCACTTCGAACCGCATATTGAGGATAAAAAATTGTTAAAAAAATCGTTTGCACACAAAATAATTGATTTTCAGGAGTCAATCGCTCCGAAGCATATATTTCAATCGTTTTCGCTGCAAACTGATGTTATTGAATATTTAAGAAAATTCAATAAAATTGACAATTAGTTAACATATCTAATGGTGTTTTGTGCATTATTATTCGATTTTTTTTGGTTTTTTTGCATTATCTTTAAAAAATAATATAAGATAATCATGGCAAAATTTAGGTTAGATGAAGTGGATCATCAGATATTAGACATGCTGATTGAAAATACTAGAATTCCATTTACAGACATCGCAAAGAAATTATTAATCTCTGCAGGAACAGTTCACGTTCGTGTTAAAAAACTAGAAGAAGCAGGTATCATCAGAGGCTCTTCTTTAACATTAGACTATCAGAAATTAGGATATTCATTTATCGCTTACGTAGGTATTTTCTTAGATAAAACCTCTCAGACAAAGTTTGTATTGAATAGAATACATGAAATTCCATACATCACGGTAGCACACATCACTACGGGGAAATTCAATATCTTCTGTAAAGTTCGCGCAAAAAACACAAAACACGCTAAAGATATCATCTTTATGATCGATGACATTGAAGGTGTATCACGTACGGAAACGATGATTTCTCTTGAAGAAAGCATTAACGACAAAAAACGCTTGATGCATTCAATTTTCAACGATTTATAAGTAAAGAAAAGCAAAAGTATACGTATATAACCCTTGCGCTTTTCGTGTAAGGGTTTTTTTAATGAAACTCAATTTGTAGAAGCCTTTAAGGCGAACTATAAATTGTA
>CAZHSA010000249.1:0-6013 GCA_964535135.1 uncultured Kordia sp. | reverse complement strand
TCCGAAGATCGCTTTTAGTCATGTATACTTATAAATCAATTAACAAGCACAGTATGAGAAAAATGTTTGACAGCCAGTCAATACTGTTGGACAAGCAGTTCCTGTTCCTGGCTCTTCACAAATCAGCTTACTTTCATAATTACATGTGCCACTTCCTCCAACGATAGGAGCTAGGCTTTTCAAATTGGAAATTGACTTTTTACGCAGTTGAAGATTTTTTAAATTTTGCTTTTTCATAATTTTTGTGTTTTAGATTTTTTTTGATACTTGATATGAATATTGACCTAAACGATCGCTGCTATTGATATAATTATCTTTTAGCAGGACACGGCCAACAGTCTGTAACTGTAACATTACACCAGCAAGAACCGGCTAATCCTGTACACAATGCGGAGTTATTTCCACCCTTAACTTTTGCAATTCCATTTAATGTTGAAACTGAGTTTTTGTTTAATTTTAAACTTTTAATTCCTTTCTTTTTCATAACTTTTAAATTTTGGTTTCTTTTTCATTACAAAAATAATTTAACCAAAAATCTGCCAAGTACGGTTTTACCCTACTTAACTACAAATTAAGAAGTTACGCGATTAAATGTTAAAATTCCATAAAAGGATACTCGGTTTGCACTTGCTCGATTTTAGCCTGAAGATTTGCTAAGAATTTTTGGTGTTGTGCTGAGTCTGGATTGAACGGTTTGTGCGCCAATCCTTTTTGAATGGTTTCTACCGTTTCCATTGTTTTTTCACTTTCGTGAGAAATCCAAGCGTGCTGAAATTTCTCCCATATGTAATTCACAGCCAACGCGCTCGGGTGTATCATGTCGTCCGCGTAAAAACGATAATCGCGCAGTTCATCCAACATTAATTCATACGAAGGAAAGTAATGCACTTGATGACGCCTGGACACATGTTGATGAATTCCTGCTAATAAATGAGCTTTGCTACGTTGATTTTCTACAAAACCATCTTTTAAATGGCGTACGGGAGAAACTGTGAAAAGCACCGTAATTTTAGGATTGATACTTTTTAGCAAAACCACACAATTTTCAACACTTTCTGATACTTCATCCACAGATAAAATTTCCTTTAAAAATTTCTTTTGTGGGACTTTGTGACAATTCGCGACAAGCGCATCCGTTTCAATATGACGATATGTCCACGCGGTTCCTAAGGTGATAATAACGTGTGAAGCTTCTTGCAGTGTTGTATACGTTTCTTGAAGGCGTTTATTTAAGTTTTCCAACATTATTTCCTTGTCGGGATGACTCAACTCAGAATGTGCATCAAAACAATGCCAGCGTTCGTTTAAAAAGAAAATATCTGCTTCCGTAAAAACTTCTTGATTGATGGCTTTGAGAATCACATTTTCAATCGCTTTTGGATGAAATAAAATTCCCAGCGGATTTTGAAACGTTTTGAATTTGTAGTACAGCAACTTTTCGCCCATATGTTCCGAAAAACAAGAACCCAATAAACATACTTTAGATTCGTAGTGTATTGGGTTATACGGTTCTTTTACAAACGAAATGTTGGTTTGCAATAACATCGTTACTGCTTTTCTTTTGCCTCCGCAGCGCGCTTCGCAATGTGATACATTAAATTGAGTCTGTTTTTCATTCCTTGTGTAAAACCTACCAATTCTTTGCTATCATACGTAACACCTTTTATGTTTTCCATTTTCAAAATAGCATCGCTTGTAGCGCGATCTAGTTTGCCTTTTTCTACAATGTCATACGGATTTAAGATTTCAAGATAGACAAGTTTGTCCTGAAAATCTGTTACAACTTTAGGTGTTGGCTTTTCTAACTTGTACCATTTCCCTTTTTGGTTTGGCATTACACACCAAACATACACGTCTTCTTTTTTGTTTTTTTCTTCTTGTTCAGATACTTCTTGCGCACACATTGGAATTGCGAATAACAATGCAAAAAGCGCGATGTATATTTTTTTCATTTGGCTATTATATAATATGTTACTATTCAGTTATTTTACGTATTCACGAACGCGCTCTATGGCTTTTGGAATTCCGCCAGGATTTTTTCCTCCAGCAGTGGCGAAAAACGGTTGTCCGCCGCCGCCGCCGTGAATGAGTTTTCCTAGTTCACGCACTACTTTTCCAGCGTCATATCCACGTTCTGCTACCAATTCTTTTGATATATAGCATGTAAGCATTACTTTGCTATCTGTTGCTGTAGCAAAGAATAAAAATAGGTTTTTTTGTTCTCCTCCAAGCTCAAATGCTAAGTTTTTAATTCCGTTTTGGTCTAAATCTACTTTTTTCGCCAAAAACTGTACGCCATTCATCTCTTCCAATTCATTTTTTAAATCTCCTTTCAAGTTTTTTGCTTTGTCTTTCAGTAGATTTTCAATCTGTTTTTTCAGTTTTGCGTTTTCATCTTTTAAATCTGCCACCGCTTTTACAGCGTCTTTCGGATTGTTCAACGCGTCTTTAATTTCGTAATACGCTCTGTTGTTTTCAAAATAGAATTCTTTCGTTGCATCAGACGTGATCGCTTCAATTCTTCGAATTCCTGCTGCAACAGCACCTTCCGATTTGATTTTGAAATGCCAGATATCAGCCGTGTTTTCTACATGTGTTCCACCGCACAATTCAATAGACTGTCCAAAACGTATGGAACGAACTGTATCTCCGTATTTTTCACCAAATAATGCCATTGCGCCTTCTGCCATTGCTTCTGCTACAGGCTGATTGCGTTTTTCAATTAGCGGCAATTTTCCTTCAATACGTGCATTTACAAAATCTTCTACATCGCGCAATTGTTCTACTGTCAATTTTGAAAAATGTGAAAAGTCGAAACGTAAATACTTGGAGTGTACTGCAGAACCTTTTTGTTCAACATGCGTTCCTAGTACTTCGCGCAACGCTTGATGCAATAAGTGTGTTGCGGTATGATTTGCAGCGGTACGATTGCGTTGTTTCTCATCGACCACAGCTTTAAACGTAGCTTCGAGTTTTTTAGGCAATGTTTTCGCAATATGAACAATTAAGTTGTTTTCTTTTTTAGTGTCGATAATGTACACAATATCGCCATCTTGCGTTTGCAAATATCCTTTATCACCCACTTGTCCTCCACCTTCTGGATAAAAAGGTGTCAAATTGAACACTAATTGATATTGTATGCCGTCTTTTTTGGTTTCTATTTTACGATACTTCACCAGTTTTACATTCACTTCTAGCGTATCGTATCCAACAAATTCTTCTTCTTCATCTTTAATGATAGTGACCCAATCATCCGTTTGAATGGCAGTAGCTTCACGTCCTTTTCCTTTTTGATCTTCAAGAAGCTTGTTGAATTCTTCTTTATTATAGGTTAACTCGTTTTCTTTTAGAATCAACTCCGTTAAATCTTCTGGAAAACCATAGGTATCTTTTAATTCGAATACTTTTTTTCCAGAAACTTCGGTGCCTTTTACATTTTTCACCACACGATCCAACAACACCAATCCTTGCTCTAAAGTACGCAAGAAAGAAGCTTCTTCTTCTTTGATAACGTTTTGAATGAGTTGCTTTTGCTCTTTCAATTCAGGAAACGCTTTCCCCATTTTTTTGTCTAAAACTTCAACCAAACGGTAGATAAATGGTTCTTTTTTGTTTAAAAATGTAAATCCGTAACGCACAGCTCTACGTAATATTCTACGAATTACATATCCTGCTGTATTGTTGCTCGGCAATTGTCCATCCGCAATAGAAAAAGATACCGCACGCACATGATCCGCAATGACGCGAATAGCAACATCGGTTTTTTCATCATTTCCGTATTCCGTATTGGTGATCGCTTCTATTTCGCGAATAATCGGCGTAAAAACATCCGTATCGTAGTTCGATTTTACATCTTGCAACACCATACACAAACGTTCAAAGCCCATTCCTGTATCTACATGTTGTGCTGGTAATTTTTCTAACGATTTGTCTGCTTTACGATTGTATTGCATGAAAACTAAGTTCCAAATTTCTACCACATGCGGATGATCCATGTTTACCAAATCGGCTCCAGGTGTTTTAGCTTTTTCTTCGTCAGAACGAATATCAACATGAATTTCCGAACAAGGTCCGCACGGCCCTTGACTTCCCATTTCCCAGAAATTGTCTTTTTTGTTTCCCATCAAAATGCGCTCTTCCGGCACAATTTCTTTCCACAAATCATACGCTTCCTGATCGAGTTTCAAACCATCTTCATCACTTCCTTCAAACACCGTTACGTATAAAATATCTTTATCAATACCGTACACTTCGGTCAACAATTCCCATGCCCAAGCGATGGCTTCTTTCTTAAAGTAATCGCCAAAACTCCAGTTCCCCAGCATTTCAAACATGGTGTGATGGTAGGTGTCATAACCTACTTCTTCCAAGTCATTGTGCTTTCCGCTAACGCGTAAACATTTTTGGGTATCCGCGATACGACTGCTTTTCGGCGTTCCGTTTCCTAAGAAATATTCTTTAAAAGGTGCCATTCCAGAGTTTATAAACATCAATGTTGGATCATTTTTCATGACCATTGGTGCAGACGGCACAATTTGATGTGTTTTAGATTTAAAAAACGCTAAAAACTTCGCTCTAATATCTTGAGATTTCATGTGTATGTATCTATTTTTATGCTGTTTATAATGTATCATTTTAAAAAAAATGACACTCTTTTCAGCATGCGTATTTCATTCTTTATGCTTTATATTCAGTCTGTCAGATAGTTCTTTTTGACTATTAAAATTATCTTAAGCTTCTTTAAAATTTCTAAAAACTGTAAAACTATAGCTATATTTGTTTGTTTTACGAACTTCTCATGTTGTATTTTCATGAAAAGTTGTACAAAAATAGAATAATTTAAGAAATGAGTAAGGTAAAATATTATTACGATTCAGAAACATTATCATATCGAAAGATTGAAACCAAGCGCGGACGCAGAATTGGCTATATATTCTTATACATTACATCTGTGTTTTTATGTGCTATTTTACTACTTACTTTGTTCTTTTACACACCATTATCTTTTGAAACGCCAAAACAAAAGGTGTTGAATCGCGAATTGGAAAAAATGCAGTTGCAATATAAGTTACTGAATAAAAAAATGACGCAAGCGCAAGCTGTGTTAGAAAATTTAGAGGAACGCGATAATAATATTTATCGTTTGTACTTTGAAGCTAATCCAATTCCTGAAGAACAACGCAAAGCTGGTTTTGGTGGTGTAAATCGGTATGAAGCATTGTACAATTACGAAAATACCGAGTTACTCGTATCTACAACAAGAGAGTTAGAGAAATTACAAAAACGCATGATTGTACATTCGAAATCTTTGGATGAAATTGCAAAACTTGCGGAGGATAAAGAAAAGTTTTTAGCGTCTATTCCTGCTATACAACCTGTTAATAATGAAGATTTGACACGTATGGCTTCTGGATATGGTTTCCGAAGCGATCCGTTTACGAAGGCTCGTAAAATGCACTGGGGAATGGATTTTACTGCGCCAAGAGGAACGCCTGTATATGCTTCTGGAGATGGTGTGGTTGTACGCGCAGACAATTCGGCTTCTGGTTTTGGAAAACACATTCGTATTGATCATGGTTACGGCTATGTTTCACTGTATGCACATTTGAGCAAATACAATGTGCGCAAAGGAAAGAAAGTGAAACGTGGCGACTTGATTGGTTTTGTGGGAAGCACAGGACGATCGCAAGCACCGCATTTACATTATGAGATTCGAAAAAATGGCGATAAAATAAATCCGATTAATTTCTACTACGGAAATTTAACTGCCAAAGAGTTTGAAGAATTACTTAAAAACGCTGCAAAGCAGAATCAATCGCTTGACTAATGCATATTGATTTACCTGATAAATTGTATTACAGCATTGGCGAAGTTGCCAAAGCCTTTGGAGTCAACGCTTCTTTGATTCGTTTTTGGGAGAAAGAGTTTGATGAAATTCAACCGAAAAAAAACGCTAAAGGAAATCGTAAGTTTACGCCAGAAGACATAAAACATATAGAACTCATTTATCACT
>CAZHSA010000248.1:0-6064 GCA_964535135.1 uncultured Kordia sp. | reverse complement strand
TATTCCTCTTCGTTATCGTTGAGTCTTCGTTCTAGTTCGGCTTGAAATTCTTCCATAACAGGTTTTACCGTACTTTCTGGAAGATCTGCAATGCGAATGTACATTAAACCATCAACGGCATTGTTGAACAATGGATCTACGTTAAACGCAATTACTTTTGCATTTTGCTTTACGTACTTTTTAATGAGTACGGGCATGCGCAAACTTCCTGGTTCTATTTCGTCAATGATTTTATCAAACTTGTTTAAATCAGCTTCCGTTTCGTCAAAAATAAAGTCTTTGTCGGCATCTTTCAGTTTGACTTTGAATTCTTTTTTCGGGTGAATGTATTGCGCAATGTATGGATCGTAGTAATGTGATTTCATAAACTCAATCATTAGTGATTTGGAGAAGTTTGAAAATTTATTACTGATACTTACGCCACCAATAAGATATTTGTGTTCTGGATGACGCAACGTCGTATGTACGATTCCTTTCCACAATAAAAATAATGGCATCGGTTTTTGCTGATATTCTTTGATGATGAATGCGCGTCCCATTTCAATAGATTCGCTCATCATTTTGTGTAATTCTGGTTCAAAGCGAAATAAATCTTGCAAGTAGAAACCATCAATTCCATATGCGGCATAGATTTGACTTCCTAATCCCATTCGGTATGCGCCAGCAATTTTTTTGGCAACACTATCCCACAAAAACATGTGATGATAGTAATAATCAAATTTATCTAAATCAATCGCTTTGTTGGTTCCTTCGCCGATTTCGCGAAAGGTAATTTCACGGAGTCTTCCCATTTCACGTAATACATTCGGAATTTCGGAAGCTTCTGCCAAAAAAACTTGATAGTTTTTGCTCGTCAACAAATGGTGTTTTTTAGATAAACCTTCAACTTCTTGTTGAATGACTTCCGCAGAAACTGGCGTAATAATTTCTTTTGGTGACTTTGGAATTTTTAAAGATGTTGGCACTTTGCTCAACAAATTTTGCTTCTCGTACGTATTGGACAACATGTATGTTTTTTTACGTAGGAATTCTGTAAAGTCTGTTAGGTTTTCATATTCATCTTGTGCTTTTACAGAAATTGGTTTTCCGATACGCACTTTAATGACTCTATTTTTTTGAGTTAATAATTCCGAAGGTAATTTTGCAGTTCTGAGTGTATCACTAATTCTAGCAAGTCTGTAAAAGAAGCGACTATTTTTTGCATGAAAATAGATAGGCACCACTGGAACTTTGGCTTTTTGCACCAATTTCATCGCGGCTTCTTCCCAAGGTTTGTCTACAATTAATTTTCCGTCTTTGTAGGTAGACACTTCTCCTGCTGGAAAAATTCCTAAAGGTTTTCCTTCCCGCAAATGCATGATGGATTGTTTGAAGCCTGCCAGACTCGATTTTACTCCTTTGTGATCTTCAAAAGGATTGACTGGCATTACATACGGTTTTAGCGGATCAACTCGATGTAGTAAGAAATTTGCAATGATTTTATAATCTGGTCGTTGCTCAACCATGAGTTTCAACAACAAAATACCATCAATTCCGCCTAGTGGGTGATTGGAAATTGTTACATACGCACCATCTTTGGGAAGACGCTTTAAATCTTCCTCAGGAATTTCAAATTTAATCTTATATTCATCTAACAATGCATTTAGAAATTCTAAATCATCGAGATGTTTATGTTTGTCATAAATTTTATTGACATCAGAGATACGCAACACTTTCATCAAAATCCAACTTACGAAGGTTCCGATAAAGCCGTACTTATCCAATTTGACAGCTTTTGCAACTTCTTTTGCAGTTACCAATCCCATATACTTACTTTAAGGCGAATTACAAATATAGGAAAACAACCTTAATTTGTGTCATTTATTTCACAACTAGCTGAATCGTTTGATCTGCACGCTGTTCCAACAGAATTTCCTTGTCTTTCTGCAACCCTTTAATCGCTGATTCTGTAAAGTGTCGGATGGTATACAACGACACATTTTCATGATGTGTAACTTTGAATTTTGAACGCAGCGTTTTGAGTAATTTTTCTAAATTATTGAACTTATTATCTACACAGACCGAAAAACTAATGGCTGAGTTTTGAATTACATCAACTTTCATTTTGCAATCGTGTAATAGTTTGAAGATTTCACTAATGTTATTTTCTACAATAAAAGAGAAATCTAACGACGAAAGTGAAATTAATACTTGATTCTTTTTAACAATAAAACACGGAATATTTGGCTGTATTCCCGAACCTTTTGCCACTGCAGTTCCGTCATTTTTTGGGTTTAGAAACGACTTTACATATAACGGAATTTCTTTGCGCTGTAGTGGTTGTAATGTTTTTGGGTGAATGACCGATGCGCCGTAAAACGCCAACTCAATGGCTTCTCGATAGGAAATATTGTGCAATAATTGCGCATTTTCAAAATAACGCGGGTCTGCATTTAACACACCTGGAACGTCTTTCCAAATGGTGACACTTTCTGCATTTAAGCAATACGCAAAAATGGCCGCTGTATAATCGGAACCTTCACGACCAAGTGTTGTGGTAAAGTTATTTGGATCGCTTCCAATAAATCCTTGTGTAATGTTGAGTTTGTTACGATTTACATTGCTTTTGATACGTTCCTGCGTAGCTTCCCAATCAACTTTTGCATCGCGGTAATAGGTGTCGGTTTTGATCATTTCACGAGCATCTAACCATGTATTTTCAATAGAAATACTGTTTAAATATGTACTGACAATTGTGGTAGAAATCAATTCCCCGAACGACACCAATTGATCGTACACATAGTTATAATCTGGCGATTTGTTTCGTCCTAAAAAGCCTTGCATTTCCTCAAAAAACGACTTTACTTTTCCAAAAATTGGGTGTCGCTCATTTGGAAATAAGTCCAGCAGAATTTCATTGTGATACTTCGCAATTTCTTGAATTGACGCTTGCAATTCCTTACTTCCTTCCACATAGTTTTTGATCACCACTTCAATGGCATTTGTGGTTTTTCCCATCGCAGAAATGACGATCAATGTATTGTCATAACCAACTTCTTGCAAGACATTGACCAAGTTTTTAACACCTTTGGCATCTTTTACAGATGCGCCACCAAATTTGAATATTTTCATTACAAAATTTTATTTTGTTATTCCCGCAAAGGCGGAATCTCTTTTTATTATATTTTTAGTTTATTATTTGTTTCAAAGTACTTCTCGATACAAAATTTTATACTAAAATTTCACTCGAAGTGACGTTTTAGATTTCAGATTGTTTTTTTATTCTTCTTTGTCATTTCGCACTTGTTGCGGAATCTATTTTGTTTCTTTATGGATTCCTGCCTACGCAGGAATGAAATGGCTTTACAACGATCTATGCTCTAAATATTTCCCTATTCCTTGTTCATCTAATTGTACTACGTGCCAATCGCGCATCACATTTGCACCAATGTATTCATAAAAGTCGATTGCTGGTGTATTCCAATCCAATACTTCCCAACCAATACGTTTAACGCCTAAGTCGTTTCCATAAGCGATAACTTTCTGCAACAACGCGCCACCAATTCCATTACCGCGCGCTTTTTCGCTCACAATTAAGTCTTCCAAATGCAATACTTCCCCTTTCCAAGTAGAATAACGCATGTATACCAACGCAATTCCTAAAACCTCTTTTGCTGCGCTTGATTCAGCATCTTCAGTCGTTTCTGCAATAAAGCAATGAAACTTTGGTTGCGCTCCAAATCCGTCTTTTCGTAAATCTTCTGGTGTAATAATAACCGCATCAGCTTCGTTTTCAAAAATTGCCAACTCATTGATCAGTCGGAAAATAGCATCTACATCTGTGACAAGGGCTTTTCGGATGGAATAGTTCATATTTTTTAAAATTTACACAAAGGTAACAAGCCAAATATTATAATTTTTACGAAAACGTTATAGTTTTACAAAATTACCGATATTTGTGATCTAAGAAACAACCTAGGACAACATGGCGAAAAAAAATCAAACTTTAGGAGAGTTTATTATTGAAAATCAAGCTGAATTCAAATATTCTTCTGGAGAGCTTTCCCGATTGATCAATTCTATTCGACTCGCCGCAAAAGTGGTGAATCATGAAGTAAATAAAGCAGGCTTAGTGGATATTATTGGTGCGGCTGGCGAAACAAACATTCAAGGAGAAGATCAGCAAAAGCTTGATGTATACGCCAACGAAAAGTTTATTCAAACCATGAGTAACCGAAATATTGTCTGTGGAATTGGCTCTGAAGAGAACGATGATTTTATCGCCATTAATAGTTTGGACGAGAACAATCAAAATAAGTATGTGGTATTGATTGATCCGCTAGATGGTTCTTCTAATATTGATGTCAATGTTTCTGTAGGAACTATTTTTTCGGTGTACCGAAGAGTGACTCCTGTGGGAACACCTGTTACGATTGATGATTTTCTGCAAGAAGGAAATAAGCAAGTAGCTGCTGGTTATGTCATCTATGGAACTTCTACAATGATAGTCTACACTACTGGACATGGCGTCAATGGTTTTACCTTAAATCCTGCTATCGGAACTTTCTACTTATCACATCCAAATATGCAATTTCCAGAAACGGGACGAATTTATTCTATCAACGAAGGGAATTATGCACATTTCCCACAAGGTGTAAAAGATTACATAAAATATTGTCAAAAAGAAGAAGAAGATCGTCCGTATACATCGCGTTATATTGGTTCGTTGGTCTCTGATTTTCACAGAAACTTGATAAAAGGTGGAATTTATATTTATCCACAAACTTCAAAAGCACCAAACGGAAAACTGCGTTTGTTATACGAATGCAATCCAATGGCTTTTTTAGCGGAACAGGCAAACGGACTAGCTTCCGACGGTTTTCAGCGTATAATGGATGTACAACCTACTGAGTTGCATCAGCGTGTTCCAATCTTCTGCGGAAGCCGAAAAATGGTGGAAAAAGCAAAGGAGTTTATGAAGAACTCGTAGGAAACGCAGTCACTTTGCTAAAAATTATTATTTTTGTGTCTACCTGAAAACACTAAACAACTGCTACATGGCTACAAAAGGTGAAAATACCAATGATGCTGAACCACAAAATTCAAGCATCACAGATCCAACAACTAAGATTGAAGCAATTAAGAATTTAATTTTTGGAGAAAACATTCAAGAATATAATTCTGAATTTGACAATATCAAAAATGATATTCTTTCCAAAAAGAAAGCCCTTGAAAACTTGATTGAAGAAGTGCGCTCCGAATTGATTCAAAATATTGATAACTTGAGTACGGACTTGAATATTCGTATTACAGAATTGGAAGCTAACATCGAAAATAAGTTAGACGATTTAGACGAGAAAAAAGTAGATCGCAGACAATTGGGGCAATTACTTATTAATCTTGGAGAAAATATAGGAAAAGAGTAAACTACTACATATCTTTTATGTGTATTTATGACGGAAGCTGATAAATTATCGTTGTTGAAAGATTTATTACTCACGGATGATCGTGCGTATGCGGAGTCGATACATAAAAAAATTAAAGCGCTCGAAGATATTATTAACGAGCAAAAGAAACTTTCCCATAAGGTTGATCCGATTATTGACGAGCGATTGGAGGAGTTTATTGAAGAAATTCCTAAAACACTCGGACCTACCATCACAAAAGCCTTAGCCGAGCAGATAAAAAATTCTAAAGATCAAGTTGTAGAAGCATTGTATCCTATTATGGGTAAAATGATTAAGAAGTATATTTCTCAAGAAATTAGCTTGCTAACCGAACGTATTAACACACAATTGGAAGATAGCTTTTCTACAAAAAATTGGAAGCGAAAATTTAAGTCATGGTTTGGTGGCGTGCGTGAAGAAGAATTGTTGTTAAGCGAATTGACAAAGATTTCCAAAGTAGAACAAGTATTGGTGATCGAAAAAAATTCGGGTATGCTCATTGGACAGTATGCAAAAGCGGAAACGATAGACAAAGACATGGTTTCTGGAATGCTCACAGCGATTAAAAGTTTTGTGGAAGATGCCTTTCAAGGGGAAAGTCAAAATTTAGAGCTGATTGAGTACGAATTGTATCACAT
>CAZHSA010000247.1:0-6071 GCA_964535135.1 uncultured Kordia sp. | reverse complement strand
ATACACTCAAACTAAAAAAAATCGTGTATTAGCGGTGAAAGAGTATTGAAAACGATCAAAGAAAATTTCAGATAAAATTTATTTGCGAGCGTATACACTCAAAACTTATTTTTGATAAATCCTTATATTTTTCTGCGTTTTCGTTCTTGCTTTAGCAAACCTAACTCTCTAGAAGTTTGTCCTGCAACGGATGTGTTTTCTTCGGCCCTTCTAATTAAATACGGCATCACATCTCTCACTGGACCAAAAGGCAAGTATTTCGCTACATTATAACCTACTTTGGCTAAGTTAAAACTGATATGATCGCTCATTCCGTATAATTGACCAAACCAAACACGCGGATCATTGTTGACAATCCCTTTTTCTTGCATGATTTCCGCTAATTTATACGAACTCTCTTCGTTATGTGTCCCTGCAAAAACTGCCATACACTCCAAATTCTCTAACATATACGACACCGCAACATCAAAATTGGCGTCCGTTGCTTCTTTCGATTCACATATTGGCGATTTATAACCTTCTTCCTTAGCTTTATTATTTTCTTTTTCCATGTATGCGCCACGTACCAACTTCATTCCAATATGAAATCCTTGTGCTTTGGCATCTATGTGAAGTTTCTTTAAATAATCCATTCTATCCCAACGATACATTTGCAATGTATTGTACACAATGGCTTTTTCCTTATTATATTTCAACATCATATCCGCAACAATAGCATCTGCGGCATCTTGCATCCAGCTTTCTTCACCATCAATTAACAACGCAACGTCCATTTCATGCGCTTTTTTACACACGACATCAAAACGATTTAGTACACGCAACCATTCTGCTTGTTCTTCGCTAGACAATGTTTCATTATTTCCTACTTTTTCATACAACCCAATTCGGCCAAAACCTGTTGGTTTAAATACGGCAAACGGAATGGCGTCTTTTTCTTTGACGAAATGAAGAATCTTTAATATTTTTTCCAAAGTGGCATCAAACTGTGCTTCTTCTTCTTTTCCTTCAACAGAATAGTCAAGTACACTACACACACCTTTTTCAAACATTTTATCAACCACAGGCAAGCATTCTTCTTCAGTAGTTCCTCCACAAAAATGATCAAACACAGTCGCTCTAATCAAACTTTCAACAGGCAAATGTGCTTTAATCGCAAAGTTTGTCACAGCAGTTCCAATACGAACTAACGGCTGATTGGAGATTAATTTGAATAAAAAATATGCTCTATCGAGTTGAGAATCTGTTTTTAGCGCAAAAGCATTCTCCGTGTTATTAAAAATAGGATCCATTTACAAATAATTACTTTCACAAATATAGTTATTGAATTATTATTTTTTTGTGTAAAAAAGGCTTTATTTTGTTGTAAATACTTGTTTTTACAGATTATGAATTCTATTCAAGCGGCGAATTATTTAGTGCATTTTAACACAAATTGCTACACACATCTCAACGAACATCTTGCAAATTCGAATTATTCTAAAATTTTCATTTTGGTGGATACGAATACGCACGAACACTGTTTATCGTATTTTATGGGGAATTTACAAACAGAAACTGCTGTAGAAGTTATCGAAATTTCCGCTGGAGAGATTCATAAGAATATTGAAACGTGTACTGGCGTTTGGAATGTGCTTTCAGAATTAGACGCCGACCGTAAAAGCTTAGTTATTAATGTTGGTGGCGGAGTTGTTACGGATTTAGGCGGATTTGTCGCATCGACATTTAAACGTGGAATTTCCTATATCAACGTTCCTACTTCACTATTATCAATGGTTGATGCTTCTGTTGGAGGAAAAACGGGCGTAGATTTAGGAACGCTAAAGAATCAAATTGGCGTGATTAACATTCCGGAAATGGTATTGATTGATACTTCTTTCTTACATACATTACCAGCAAACGAAATGCGCAGCGGTTTGGCAGAAATGCTGAAACACGGATTGATTTACGATGAAGCCTATTGGAAAAAAATGATTGATCTTTCTAACTTTACACTAGAAGATTTAGATCAACTGATTTACGATTCTGTAGTGATTAAAAATAACGTTGTCACAGAAGACCCTAAAGAACTTGGACTGCGAAAAATTTTAAATTTTGGTCACACTTTAGGACATGCTATTGAATCCTATTTGTTAACACACGAAACTAAAAAAGCGCTGTTGCATGGCGAAGCAATTGCTGTCGGCATGGTATTAGAATCGTACATTTCAAACAAACAAGAACACTTTCCAGAAGAGAAATTAGCCGAAATCAAGCAAGTTGTTATTGACATGTACGGCAAAGTTCCTTTTGAAAGTTCTGATTACGAAGCGATCATCGACTTGATGAAATACGACAAAAAGAATTCGCACGGAAACATCAACTTTGTGTTATTGAACGATATTGGCGCACCAGTTTTAGACAAAATCGTTCCGAATGAAACTATTCTGGACGCTTTTAGTTTTTACAATTCTTAACATAAAAAACACCATTTGCTCACATTATTTTTTCCTTATCAAAAAAAATAGTCGTACTTTTAGTATACACTAAGTGGCTAAAAATTCTCCTTATTTACCTAAGAACGTAGTATTAATTTTTAAAGATTATTTCTATGAGAAAAGCTATTATCGACTACAAAAAAGTAACACCTGAATTATTTCAGTTGCTACAAGAGCGTTATCCTGGTGGATATTCTGATAAGGATATCATTGTTTTTGACGACCATCGCAACAATACGATTGAAGCCGTTGAAGTTCGCACTGAAGACACTATTTATTTAGTAAAAGTTAACAGCAAACTCCATTATACAATGGCAAATGTTCATGCGGATGATTTTGAGGAAATTACGCCTGACGAAAATATTGTGAATGATTTTTCGGAAGAGTAATTTTACAAATAGCGCTCATTAATGACGTTTACATGATGTTTTTCGTGTCCTGCGGCAATATACGCCAATGCACGAACAGTCATTTCGTTGCCGCTTGCTACGCCAACTCTAGCTAACATTTCGTCTGTAAAACTTTTAAAAAGTGTAATAGTTGCTTGCCGAATTGCATTGTATTCGCGAAGCATTTCCATGCTATTGCGGTCATTTGCGCCAGAATACGGAACATAATCATCTTGTTCAAAACCTGGCAAGTTCGTTTTGTCGTTTCGTGCAAAACGCAAAGCCCTGTTACAAAATATACGCTCCGTATCCATAATGTGTTGCAACACTTCTTTAATTGTCCATTTTCCTTCCGCATACGCGCTTTGCAATTGCTCTTCCGTCAGCGAAGCCATCAATTCAGTAACTTCTTCTGCTCCTTTGCTCAATGCAGCTAAAACATCTTGTCCTTTGTATTGTTGAATGTACGGTTCAAAATAAGGATTGTATTCGTTGGAATTTGGAAATGGAATCATATGGATTTGAGATTTTTGATTTTTTTGGATGTCGAAGATACTATTTTTTTAATTGTTCTCGCTTAGGCAGAAACTTCTTAGATGCGATTCACTTCGTCTAGTTTAGTGTAAACTCTGTTAGTCCTTTTATTGATTGAAACTCCTAAACGTATCATCGAATGATTCTTTTCAATGAAATGAAAAAAAATGTATCCAGGTGTGTTGTAAAACTAACAATTTTTAATATTCAAAATTCAAAGTTCCTAAACTAGAGTTTTATTTTCTTAATTTTAATAAGAATTAATTGTTTTAAAAATTATGGAGTTTATAGAAAAGGTGATAATTGAGCATTATAAATTCGTACTCGTTTTTCTAGCACTGATTATTTACACATATAAATATTTTTCCAAAGGACAACAACTAAAAAATGAAAGATTAGTTATTGAAGAATTCTACAAAAATAATAATGCAAAAAGTGTTCATTTAAAGAATAGCAAAATACAAATAGATACATACGATACGCCTAATTATTCTACTCCAGAAAACAATCTTAACTTAAAGAAAAAAGAATCAGAACTTACTGTGAAACACAGAAAAAGTTCTGAATCTTGATATATATTTATTTCAAAGTACTTCTCGATACAATTTTCTCCATTTCATTACGAAAACCACTCGAAGTGACGATTGTGTTCAAAGATCAATAGATTCCTGCCTGTGCGCAGGAATGACAAAATACATGAATCAAAAAATTAACAAGCGCAAAGCGATTCTAAAAGGCAAAGCCGTGTCTAAAAGCAAAGCGTGTCAAACATCTAAAAGCGTTAGCTGAGCTTATCGAAGCTACGCTGAATTTCGACTCGCATTAATGTTTCCAAATAACGAACGCGTGACCATTTTTTCATATACTTCTAGTTCTTTTTCGTCTGCATTCGGATCTTTTTGCAATTCATGAATTTTACGCAATGCGTATTGCTGAATCGTAAGTAACGGCAACACAATCTGTTCACGTGCGTGAATTGAAGCTTTCCCTGCCAATTCATTTTCCATCAACGTATCGTAACCTGTTAGTTTTAAAAGCATTCGCTTCGTACGATTGAATTCCTCAAAAATAACTGTCCAAAATTCACCAAACTCCTCATTATCTTTCATATATGCCGTTAGCTTAAAGAAAGACTTCGTTAAGCTCATCATACTATTGGCGAGCAATGTGCGGAAGAAAGAAGAGTTTTTGTATAACTTTTCTACGGCTTCAAACTGACCGTTTTTTTCCATGTGTTCTAACGCTGTTCCTACACCGTAAAATCCAGGAACGTTTTGTTTTAACTGACTCCAGCTTCCCACAAAAGGAATGGCACGTAAATCGGAGAAATTGAACTCTTTAGACTGCGATCGTTTGGACGGGCGACTTCCAATATTCGTTTTTGCATAGTATTTCAACGTACTCATACGCTCTAAATACGTTAGGAATCTTGGATGTTTTTTAAATGCTACATACGCATCATAACTTACCGAAGCCAAGGTTTCCATAATCTTTTTATCATCTTCTGAAAATTCTGGCTTTGCGCCTGAAAATATTTCATTTGAGATTCCCGAACTCAACAATTGCTCTAGGTTGTATTGACACGATTCTGGCGTTCCAAAATTAGAACTAATTGTTTGTCCTTGTATCGTTAGTTGAATTTCTTCATCTTCCACCGTATTTCCTAAAGACGCATAGAATTGGTGCGTTTTTCCGCCACCACGCGCTGGTGGGCCGCCTCTACCGTCAAAAAAGATCACTTTGATACCAAATTCACGAGATATTGCTGTGAGCTCTTCTTTTGCTTTAAAAATACTCCAATTTGCCATTAAATAGCCACCATCTTTGGTTCCGTCAGAGAATCCTAACATGATGTATTGTCGGTTTCCTCTGCGTTTTAAATGTGCCGCATACGCTTCGTTCGTGTATAATGTACGCATCACACCTTTAGCCGCTTGTAAATCTGGAACCGTTTCAAATAATGGAGATACATCAACATCTGGTTGCTGCCAATCACACAAACGCAACATGGTAAAAGCTTCCATGACGTGCAATGCAGATTGGTTGTTACTGATGATGTAACGATTGGCTCCGCGTTGTCCATTACGTTTTTGAATGGTTTTCATCGCATAAATAGACGAAATGGTTGCATTGGTAATTTCGCTCTCAAAATAATCTTCCTTAACAAGTTTGTCAATATGCGTTAAAGCTTTTATTTTTTCTTCCTCAGAAGCATTTGTATAGTCAATTGAGAACAATTTTTCTCCGCGTTCTTCCATAACATCGACAATATTTTCAAACACACCTTGATGCACTCTAGAATCTTGACGTATGTCCAACATGGCAAAGTGGAAACCAAATAATCGTACTTTATTGATTAAATCGTTCAACTCCACAATGAATAAGGATTGATAGTCCGAAATTAGCACATCTCTGATTCCTTTTAATTCTGCTTCAAACTCCTCTAAAGACAGCATTGCATCTTCTCGTCGCAAGTATACGTTGTTATATAACATATGTTCTAAACGCACCAAACGCTCTTCTACGCCTTTAAAAGTGAGTCTACGCTTTAGTTTTCTAATATCTCTGTAATAGTTCACTAAAATGGTATTTCGAAGACGTTCCGCTACTTTTAGCGTAATTTCAGTTGTTACAAACGGATTTCCATCACGATCGCCTCCTGGCCAAAAACCTA
>CAZHSA010000246.1:0-6087 GCA_964535135.1 uncultured Kordia sp. | reverse complement strand
TTGCGCAAAAGTAAGAATTACATTGAATATTACTAAGTTTTACAACGAATTTTAATTGGATTGCTCTTAACGTTTTAACTACTATTTTTAACAGCCTATTAACACCGTATTGCATTTGTGATGGTTAGTTTTGTTAAAATCTGAAAGAGCTGATTAGATCGCTATGAAATATTTTACCCCAATATTACTCTTATTTATTTGTTTCGGTTGTAATGACGCCAAAAAAGAAGCTGCAGAAGACGTGGTGTATTTTGGTGGAGAAATTATCAATCCGGGGAACGATTATGTGGTGTTATACCACAAAGGGGAATATGTAGACTCTTTAAAACTAGACGATAACAACCGATTTCTGGGAAAACTGAAAAACCATAAAGACGGTTTGTATAAGTTTTATCACCATCCAGAATACCAATATATTTTTTTAGAAAAAGGCGATAGTTTGTTATTACGTTTGAACACGTATAAGTTTGACGAATCGCTCGTTTTTACAGGAAAAGGTGCCGAAAAAAACAACTTTTATATCGAATTATATTTGCTGAATTCGAGTCATGAGCGACCTGTATATCAGTACACAAAATTAGATAGTGAAGTCTTTCTTAACAAAATTGATTCTTTACAAGAGATAAAATTAGCAAAGCAACAAAAGTTTTTTGTCCGCAATCCGAATGTTTCAGATGCGTTTAAGCAGTTTACAGACAAAGCCATTCAATATAGAAACTTTAGGTATCGTGAAACGTATAAGAATATGTTTTTTAAGCGTAGAAAGAAAGATTCTACCTTGACGATTGCAGATTCTTTCTACGCCTACAAGTCAAAAGTAGATATGAATGATTCTACGATGAGTTATTACCGTCCGTATGCAAGATACATCATGCAGCTTATTAATAATTCATCGTATAGTGAATGTTTGCAACGATCGTGGAAAGGCCCTAAAGCTTTGAATACTTCCTTGACTTACAATAAAAACAAGTTGAAACATATTGACAGTATGGTGACGTTTCCGTATTTGAGAAACGAGTTGCTTCGCTACACGGCGTATTCGTACTTTAGAAACAATACTTCAGATATTATTCAAAATAATGAGTTTTTCAAACTGTATCAAAAAGTAGCTACGGACACAAAATCAAAAGAGGAAATTACAAATCTTCACAACGGAATTAAAAGTTTACAGTCTGGCAATAATTTTTCAAATCAAATTTTTGTGTACGACGATAAACATACGCGAATTCCTGTAAGTAAGCTAAGTGCTGCGCGTGGAAAAAAGACTATTTTTTACTTCTGGACCTCTAGTCAAAAGCGACACAAGCGATTGATTACAGGGAAAATTAAAAGTTTAGCAAAGGAGTTTCCGGACTTAAATATTGTGGGAATCAGCTTGGATGAAGACCACAAGCGTTGGAAAAAAGAAGTGAAAGATTTCAATTTTCCAAGAAGCAAACAATACCGTATTGGAAAACGTGATAACGTATTGCGCGATTTCGCTTTAATCAGCATCAACAAATTGATCATTACCGACCGCAATGGTAATATTGTCAACGCTTTTGCCAATATTTACAACACTGAATTTAAAAAAGCGTTATAGCAAAACCTGTTTTATTTTGTATTAAAAAAAGCATCTCAGGAAATCCCTAAAATGCTTTCTTCATACTGTATAATTTCAAATCACTTCACAATACAATGTAGTTTCGTAAATTGCTCAAAGTGACATTGACTCTGTTCTTTAGTTTCCTTTTTTGTAATCTGCTAAGAATTTTTCCAACCCGATGTCGGTTAATGGATGCTTCAACAAACCTACGATAGATTTTAAAGGTCCTGTCATAACGTCGGCACCAATTTTTGCACAATCAATTACGTGCATTGTGTGACGTACAGAAGCTGCTAAAATTTCCGTTCCAAATCCGTAATTATCATAAATCATTCTAATTTCTGCAATCAAGTTCAATCCGTCCGTAGAAATATCGTCCAAACGACCAATAAAAGGTGATACATACGTTGCGCCAGCTTTGGCAGCCAATAACGCTTGTCCCGCAGAAAATACCAACGTTACATTCGTTTTAATGCCTTTATCCGAAAAATATTTACATGCTTTAATTCCATCGGCAATCATTGGTAACTTTACTACAATTTGCGGATTCAACGCTGCCAATGCTTCTCCTTCTTTCACCATGCCGTCAAAATCGGTAGCGATGACCTCAGCAGACACATGTCCGTCAACAATCTCACAAATGGCTTTGTAGTGATTCAAGATGTTTTCTGCGCCTGTAATTCCTTCTTTTGCCATCAACGAAGGATTCGTCGTTACACCATCTAAGATTCCCAAGGCTTGTGCTTCGCGAATTTGATCTAAATTAGCCGTATCAATAAAAAATTTCATCTGTTAGTTATTTTAAAATATAAAAGTTGTGTTTTCTCTTTTGGGCGTTTTAACAGGCTATCCACTATATCTCCCAATCAAGTTGGGAGGATGCCGTTTCTATCCTTAACGCAATTTGGCGTAAAATTACAATATTATCGTATGAGAAAACCATCTTCACAAATAGAATAGTCCGTGAGTTATTAACATTCAAAAAAATGATACTTATGCTACCGAAAGTTACAATACATCAAAGTTAAGTTTCACTAAAAAAAAAGCCTGCTTTCACAGGCTTTTCCAATACAAATTTCAAAGTATGCTACCGCTTTATCGTGTAAAGACAGTAGTATGATGTAATTATTGAAATGCAATGATTGATTATGAGGGTAAAGTACATAAAACTTGCAGAAACTGTACCCGAAGATGTGTGAATGTCACTTTTGTGTGTAATGTTGGTAAACTATACTGTTCGTTCAAGTGAAGTTGCGGGAAACTTATGTTGTACTTTTTCCGTGAGATATACATTGTGTTCCGATTTTTCAACAAGGATTTCTAAAAATGCTCTAAATTCTTTTTTGTCATACTCTCGAAACGGCAAAAGCACATCGCGTTTTTTAATGAATCCTAGTACCAATTCTCCTGCTAAAGGAGAAATGCCGATATAATTCAAATTTTTTAAATCTCGCTTTTTCAACCAACAATTGTTACATATAAACTCGTCATTATGAATAAAAATTGTTGCAGGATGCTTCAGTCTGTACAAACTATAGATAATAATATCAACACTTATAACAGCAACCACAAAAAACAGTATACTCATCTCAAAAGTACTGTTGTTATTCCAAATATCTTTTCCTATTATATTGAAAAATATGAACGGCAAAAATCCTATATATTTTGATACATTTAAAGATTTCGTATAGCTCTTCAATATAAAATCGCCTTTAAATTTGTTTGTAAACACCGTAAGTTCCCAAAATAATAATGTGGCAAAAATGAGCATATTGAGTGTGATGAGAAGCCAAAGCGGAAAATCTGAAAAGAGGCCTAAAAAAAAGACACTAGTTATACATAAAATGGTTACATAATATTTCATTCATAAAAAGTTTATAAAGTATTTGTATTTCAAAAAAAGAGATTGTTACAAAGAAATATGCTTGCAATTGCCTTTTTTCTTCTGACATCAATCAAAAAAATGAATTAGTATTTTTTATACGTATACTTGGAGCGAATGGAATCGGTTTTAACTGTAAAAAGTAATTCTTGTGTATCAATCTTTAATATTTGATACGAACGATTTATAATAGTAAATACTGAGTCTTTACTTGTATATGGAACTACTAACGACATTCCTTCATGCGATACTTTAAAAGCCAAATTGGTAGCATCTTGAAAAGACATTTCTATTCCTTTTTGAAAAAAATTATCTGGCGTTGTATTCTTGGAAAGACTATCAATTCGTACTATATCTTCACCCAAAATAATTTTTTCTTCGCTAACAAAATACCATGTTCCCAATAGTTGTTTCGTAATATCGGTTTGTGATTTTATAAAACTACTACAAAAAAGTAGCAAACAGATCAATGCAATATATGTAGACTTCATATCACTTAATTTAATTCCCAATCATACGAATGATAAATTCCTCAGAAGTTTCTCCGTTACTCGTGTCCAAATCAATTTTTGGAGCATAAAAAATGCCCTTCGCTCCTACTTTTTCGGCAGTTTCTTGAATGGTTTTGACATGATTTGGATGATGAAAAACTTCACTCATATTCGTGGGCATGTCGCCTGAAAACTTTGTATTCACAATATAAAATGGCGGATCGTCCGCAGATAACA
Source organism: uncultured Kordia sp. (assembly GCA_964535135.1). Taxonomy (GTDB): domain Bacteria; phylum Bacteroidota; class Bacteroidia; order Flavobacteriales; family Flavobacteriaceae; genus Kordia. Next base: position 1,892 of record CAZHSA010000246.1, on the reverse strand, counting down.
TTTTCAACATATTGGTATTGTTGAGATATTCTTGTGTCGATGCCAAACGCAAATCTTCACGATTTTGAACACCGTAATACAATAATATACGGTATTCTTTTAGTAAATTTTCTAAATATTTAGCGGTAAATCCGTCTTTTTGAAAAGATGAAAAAACAGTATCATGCCAATTGGCAATATCATAATTCGCTTGTGTTGAAACGCCAACAATTCCTTGCACACGTGTCGATTCGCTATGAATAGGGTTTTGATCATGTGCAATTGACATATCATCATGAAATGCCATCCACATTGCTGCCGCGCCACCAGCCGAACTTCCTTGTAACATGACACTTTCTGAATTGAAATGCAAACTATCCGCATAATAACGCATGTGCTGCAACGCTAATTTTACATCTGCTAAACTGTTTAAAATTCCTTTTCCGTCAAAAGGATCAACAAAACGATAGTTAATCGTAGCAACCGCAATATTTTTTGCTAATAACCGATTGATGAATCCACGATAGGAATACGAATCGTAATAGTTGGCTTTATCGCCTGTAACAAATCCGCCACCATGAATGAGCACAAGTAAAGAAGAAGGTTCTTTTAAATTTGGTTTGAAAAAATCATATTTGTTTCGTGCGGAATCACCATATACAATATTTGGGTAAAAAGTAACGGTGTTAAGAGATGTAGAAAACGGTGTTTCGAATGCTTGCAAGCCTTTTTCAATTTGCTGCGAAGGAATGTATTTTATGTCACGCGCACAGGAAAAATGAAGCACAACTACGCATGCCATCCATAGTTGAAATCCTATAAAAAATCTTTTGTTGCGCATGTTGCTATTTATGAATTCAGGTGAAAAAATTATAACTTATAATGATTCATCAACATTTTCTCGTATACTTTGTCCGGCAACGCACGTTTTAATACAATTGAAAATTTCTGCATAAACGCACCCACTTTGTAATGAATTTTAGGTTTTTTAGTTTCGATGATCTTTAAAACTGATTCCGCCATGATTTTCGGATCCGATCCGCTATCCACATGTGAATCCATTTCTTTGAGCATATTTCCATAAACTTCTTTGTATGGAGAATTGTCAAAAACAGGCGTATGATAACGTCCAGCCGCAATATTGGTAGCAAAATCGCCAGGCGCCACATTCGCGATTTCCACACCAAACATTTTGGTTTCCATACGCATGGCTTCTGTCACCAATTCCAACGCGCCTTTGGTAGCAGAATAAATTCCTCTGTACGGCAATCCCATATATCCTGCAATGGAAGTTACATTAACGATATGTCCACTTTTTTGGGTTCGCATTTGTGCCAATACGGCTTTCATTACTGAAATTGGACCGTATAAATTGGTTTGAAATGCTTTGTGGATTTCTTCGTCGGGCGTTTCTTCGATCGGACCTGTAATTCCGACACCTGCATTGTTGACAAGTACATCCAAACGTCCTTCCGCTTCAATAATCGTATGTACTGCTTTTTGAATACTTTCTGTATTGCGTACATCTAGCGCAATCAATTTAAAAGCTGTAAAATCTTTGAATTTGTCAGGGTTTCTACTTGTTCCGTATACAGTATATCCTTTTTCAGCAAGTAAAATTCCAATAGATTTTCCAATTCCTGATGAGCCACCAGTAATTAATACAACTTTTGACATGAGTTTAAGTTTTGGTTATTTTTTTACAAATATGCTTAAAAAAAAGGAGAATGGAAACCTTGACTCGATAATCGAGATTAATGACTTAAAGCTTGTTTTTTTAGATGGATTCTAGACTTTTACAAATACTTTGTAGATTTGTTTTAGGTGGTAGACTTTAGGGTATAAAAAAAGGCAAGCTACCTACATCACACCGCTACAACCGTTTACCTTTGCTGCGTTCCCGCCCTGGAGGA
>CAZHSA010000245.1:0-6087 GCA_964535135.1 uncultured Kordia sp. | reverse complement strand
CTTGTAAGTCATGAGACAATTTTCGTGCCAATACAAAAAGGTAGTCAGAAAGTCGGTTTAGGTATTTTAAGGTGTGTTCATCAAAAGGTTCTAATTCGTAAAGTGCTGTGGCTAAACGCTCTGCTCGCCTGCAAACGCACCGCGCAATATGACAGAATGACACCGTTTGATGTCCACCAGGCAAGACAAAGTGTGTCATTGGCGGCAATTCAGCATTCATCGTGTCCATTTCTTTTTCTAAAACGGCAACTTCTGCTTCTGAAATTCTTGGAATGTTCAATCGATCTTTTCCGTTTTTTAAAGTCATTTTTTCAGGATCTGTTGCCAATACCGCACCAACGGTAAATAACAAATCTTGAATTTCCATCAATACATTTTGATAATGCGGATTTATGTCTTGATCGCGAATTAAGCCAATGTGCGAGTTTAATTCATCGACAGTTCCATAACTGTCAATTCGGATATGATGTTTGGGAACGCGCGTACCACCAAATAGGGCAGTAGTTCCTTTATCTCCTGTTTTCGTGTAAATTTTCATCTTTTCTTTTTCTTTTTTTTTGAGAATGTACTATCGGTTTCTCCTGTTGCGTTGATATATGTACAACACTATAATTCCTATCATGACAGCAATGAGTATAATTCTAAGTCTCATTTTCTTCTTTTTCTTTTTGTTTAAAATGATCCGTGAGCTTTTTTGCCACTTTTCTATTGGACAAATACACAAAGAAAAATCCTATGGCGAGCGCAACGGGTAATTTCCAATTAATCATCTTTTTCTGTTTTTTTCTTCTCCTCTAAATAAGTACTCATAAAACCACGACTTTTCCGGCTGTTAGATCGTTTCTTGTTTTTGCGCGTATTGATAAATAAAAAAGGAGCTAACACTACTACAATAATGATGAATATGATTAATTCTCGTGTCATACCTACGCATTTTGTTTCATTAACATCGTTAAATGCATGCATTTATACAATTGACGATCGTTTGTTTTAGATTGTTCCCAATCTTTTTGATGCAACTTTTTGATATAATTTAGTTTCTTTTCAGCACTCATCGGAATTAAATTCAAGAAAAACGCCCATTTAGAACTTCCTAAAATAGCTCTGCGTTCTACGACTTTAAATTCCTTATGAAAGCGTTGTACGGTTTTTTTGCTAAATGGCCATTCCCAATCAGCATCCGATTGAAAAGGTCTGTATATGGCGCGAATAATACGCAACGGCCAGCTTGTTTTGAGCGGATCATAGGAAATTAATTTCCCGTCTGTAGCAAGTTTCTCTTTGAGTTTGCCAAACAATAAATCCAAACTTTCAAAATGATGCAATACACCATACGCATAAATGACATCAAAATCCGTTTCTGTGAATTCTGGCGATAAAAAATCAACCGCTTCCGCTTTGGCGTTTGGCAAGTCTTTTAAGCGTTCATTCAACTGTCCAATAGCTTTATCGCTCAAGTCAATTCCTAAATAACTCTTCGCATTTTCTGCTAAATACAAACTCAAATGATTTCCGGCGTAACAGCCTAAATCAAGCACTTTTTTATCGGACAAATCACCCAACCACGTTCGGTGCTTTTCATATACTTGTTCGTTGGTTTGCAGTTCTTTTCGGAAATCAGACAACAATTTATTTCGCATAAAAGACCAAAGTTTCGTTGCGGCATTCTTCTTTTTTACATTGTAAAATTCCTTCTGCTTTTTGTTGACTTCTAAGACTTCTTGTAAACGTGTATCACTCACTTTAATAAGGTTTTTATTGGGACAAATGCAAAGTAACGAAAATTGTGATTAAATTTCATTGTTTTCAATAATTTTGCGAGTCATGGCTGTGCTTTCACAATGAATACACTGCTGAATACGAAAGAATTAAACGCGAACTATAAAATGTTCTTTTACTTGTTCTTTGCGAAAAAATACAAATCCCCAAAAGAAAGTATCAATCGTAACCGTAACTTTTGGGTGTTTTTTTATGATTTCCCAAGCTTCGGTCATGTCTTTGCTCCAATGAATGTCGTCAAAAATAAAAACGGTGTCGTTGTGTGCTGTTTTTAGCAATTGCTCAAAGTAGGAGAGTGTTGCTTTTTTTTGATGATTTCCGTCAACATAAATCAAATCAAACAGTTCGTTCATTAACTGCGGCAAGATTTTCTCAAAAGCCGCAATACTGATAGAAACGTTGTTCATTTTATAGTTTCGAAGTTGTTCTTCTGCAATTTTTGCTGTTTTAGGACAACCTTCAACTGTGTAGACATCTATAGCATTTTTCATGGCAATCGTGCCAATTCCTAATGATGTGCCAAGTTCTAAACATTTTTTAATGTCTAAATACGGAATGAGTCTCGCTAAAAGTTGTGCACGTTTTTTAGTAATTCCTGCATTTTTTGCAATGGCAGAAACTTTTCTTTTATTGGATGAAAACACTCTGCTTCCTGCACCAAAATCTTTGACTTCTATTTCGGTGTTGTTTTGTAATAATTCGTCGCGGTATTGTTGAATGGTTTTGTAGTGATCTTTTGTCGTTTTGTCATAAAAGCACTTTGTGATCAAATCGTATACAAATGGTGAATGTACACCATGTTGATTGCTCGATTTGACTAAGAATTTAAAATAGGCAAAGATTTGATACCACATGTTTATTCTTCAATTTTTGCTGCCAATTCAAACCAGCGCTCTGTTTTTTCTTCTGATTCTTTGATGATTTTCTGCAATTCCATAGATTTCTCTTGAATTTCCTCTTGCGATAATTCGCCCGAAACAAACTCAGCTTCAATCTTTTCTTTTTCTTCTTCCAAGCGCTGAATGTCTTTTTCTAAACGTTTGTATTCTTTTTGTTCGTTGTAGCTTAATTTTTCGCTTTCATCTTGTCGCCACGACTTCTTTTCTTTCTTTTCAACAGTTTTCACTTCTGGCTCGTAACTGTCTTCATACACTCTAAAATCGGTATAATTTCCAGGAAAATCTTCAATTACGCCGTTTCCACGGAATACAAACAGGTGATCAACAATTTTATCCATAAAATACCGATCATGCGAAACCACTAATAAACAACCCGGAAAATCTAACAGAAAACTTTCTAAAACATTCAAGGTTACAATGTCTAAATCGTTTGTTGGTTCATCCAGAATTAAAAAGTTTGGATTCTGAATTAAAACAGTACATAAATACAAGCGCTTCAGTTCGCCACCAGACAGTTTTTCTACAAAATCATATTGACGTTTTCGGTCAAATAAGAAGCGTTCTAGCAATTGTGCCGCCGAAATCATACGTCCTTTTTTCAACGGAATGTACTCGCCGTATTCTTTGATGATGTCAATTACTTTTTGTCCTTCTTTCGGATTGATTCCACTTTGTGTATAATACCCGAATTTAATGGTGTCACCGACAATCACTTTGCCTTCATCTGGCTTTAAACGTCCTGTGATTAAATTTAGAAAGGTAGATTTTCCCGTACCATTTTTTCCAATAATTCCGATACGTTCACCTTTTTTAAAACCATATTCAAACTTATTGAGCAATACTTTATCTTGAAACGATTTGGAAATAGTATGCAACTCCAGAATTTTACTTCCCATGCGTTCCATATTGATCTCCAACTGTACTTCGTGTTCGTTTCTGCGTTGATGCGCTTTTTCTTTGATTACGTAAAAATCGTCGATACGCGATTTCGATTTGGTCGTTCGTGCTTTAGGCTGACGACGCATCCAATCGAGTTCTTTTTTATATAAATTCTTCGCTTTTTCAACCGAAGCTTGTTCTGCTTGTACGCGTGCTTCTTTTTTATCTAAATAATACGAATAGCTTCCTTTATAGCTGTATAATTGCCCGTTTTCTAATTCCACAATCTCATTACACACACGTTCTAAAAAATAGCGATCGTGCGTCACCATAAAAAGTGTAATGTTTTCTTTTTTGAAATACTCTTCTAGCCATTCAATCATTTCCAAATCGAGATGATTCGTTGGTTCATCCAAAATTAACAAATCGGGTTTATTGATGAGAATTGTAGCCAAACCAAGACGTTTTTTCTGTCCACCAGACAAATTACTCACCTTTTGCGTCAAGTCTTCCAACTTCAGCTTAAAAAGTATTTGCTTGTATTGGGTTTCAAAATCCCATGCATTGTGCAAATCCATTTTTTCAAATGCTTTTTGATAGTTATCTACTTCATCAGGATGCAGTAAAGCACGTTCGTAATTGGCAATAATATCTAAAATAGGATTATCGGAAGCAAAAATGGTTTCTTCAATTGTAAGCGTAGGATCAAGGTTTTCTTTTTGAGATAAAAAAGCAATGTGAATTCCTTTTCTAGAAATAATTTGTCCGCCATCTGCTTCTTCGCGTCCTGTAATGATATTTAGCAACGACGTTTTTCCTGTACCATTTTTGGCAATAAACGCTACTTTTTGATCTTTATTGATACCAAAAGAGATATCTTGAAACAGCACACGTTCTCCAAAAGATTTTGAGATATTTTCGACGGATAAATAATTCACTTTGTTGATTTTTTTACAAATTAAAAATAAAAAGATCAGATATGTTGCATAGAATTTTATTATTACTGTGTAAAACTTATATTTGCTTGGTAAACAATAGTACTTATTAATGAATTTGAAAGCCCCAATATCAATTCTACTTATTTTTTTCACGTTAGCTTCTTGTGTTACCAACAAGGAACTTACGTATTTTGGAGAAAAGGAAGGTGATGCAGCGCTTATTGAACAATCTATTCGGTTAAATGAAAAACCCTATCGTGTTCAAGTGGGTGATTTATTGTCGATCAATATCAAATCGACAGATGCAAAGTTGGTGGCAATGTTTCAGCCTGTATCGAGTAGCAGTAATTCTAATAGGTTAGAATCAGATCAATCGTTATACTACAGTGGATTTACCGTAACGAAACACGGAAATATAAAAATTCCAGTGCTTGGAACCATGAATGTGCTAGCATTTACCTTAGAAGAAATAGAAGCTGCCATCAAGAAAAAATTACTCGAAGAATATTTTAATAAAGAAGAAGATCTATTTATTGTAGTAAAACTAGCTGGTTTGCGATTTACAGTGACTGGTGAAGTGAGAAATACTGGGATTTTTACGTTATTTCAAGATCGTGTCAATATTATTGAAGCTTTAGCGAGTGCTGGTGATATTACAGATGTTGGAAACAGACAAGATGTATTGGTCATTCGGCAATATCCGCAAGGACAAAAAATACATCATATAGATTTGACAAGTATTGAAGCCTTAAGTTCTCCATATTATTACATACAACCAAATGATATGGTCTATGTAAAACCATTGAAGCAAAAATCTTTGGGAACAGGTACAACCTTAGTGCAGTCTATTACAACGATTGTTACCGTATTATCGCTATTAACGAGTGTCGTGATACTGTCAAGAAATTTATAAGTGTATGGAAACGGAATTTGACGAAAAGAAAGCACAAAACTCCTTTGACAATAAAGCACTTTTATTTAGAGCGCTCAGCTATTGGTACTTATTTGTTATTGCCATAGGAATCGCTTTTGCAATTACGTATTTCTACAACAAACGTATTGAGCGTATCTATCGAATGGAAAGCTTAATTTCTATTAAAGAAGAGCAAAATCCGTTTTTCTCATCAAGTATGAATTTGACGTTCAATTGGGGCGGAGCGAGCGATAAAGTAGAAACCGTAAAAACTACCTTAAAATCCAGAACGCACAACGAAAATGTAGTGCGTGTATTGCAAACCTATATTCATTACAAAAAGCAAGGAGAATATCGTTTAGAAGATATTCATACCAATGCGCCTTTTATTGCAAGCTTGGACGAAAATGCGCCACAATTACTAAATACACCTATCAAAATTGTATTTAGCGATCCTGAAAACTATACCGTAAGTATTGATTTTACGATGGAAGAAGCCTTTTCTGGCATCAATTACAAACTCAATAAAGTTGCTAAAATTACACCTGAAGGAGAAGCGTATTCGGGCGATTTTGTCATGAATACTGAAGCTATGACCAATTACTTTAAGTTTGCATTAACGCCACGGCGCGATACAAGTATTGAAATTGGGAAACCGTACTATATCTACTTTACGAGT
>CAZHSA010000244.1:2454-6099 GCA_964535135.1 uncultured Kordia sp. | reverse complement strand
TAGATCAATCTGCCTTTAACGATAGTTATGAGTTTGAAGATGGTGCGTTAACCATGGTAGGTACTATCTTGCAACGTACCGCACCATTTGTGGGGAAAAGCGTGAAAGAAGCTGCGAGTATTTTTCCAGAATTACACTTTGTGCCGATTGCCATTCAGCGATTTGGTACACAATATACATTGATTCCACGTGGTGATACACTCTTTAAAGAAGGCGATCAAGTATACTTTGTCATCTCGAAAGAAGGTGTGGAAGAATTGTACAAATTGATCGGAAAACAACGCGAAGACATTAAAAATGTGATGATTCTTGGTGGAAGTAATATTGGACATAAAACGGCGCGAGATCTTTGTAAAAATCGTTTCAACGTAAAATTGATCGAAAAAGACAAAGACAAAGCCTTTGAATTGGCAGATCAGTTGCCAAATGCCATGATCATTCAAGGCGACGGACGCAATGTTGAATTGTTGGAAGAAGAAGGAATTTACGATATGGACGCTTTTATTGCCGTGACGGGAAACTCAGAAACGAACATCATGTCGTGTTTGGTGGCGAAGTCGAAAAGTATTCGAAAAACCATCGCTTTGGTGGAAAATATGGATTACTTTCAACTCTCTCAATCTATCGGAATAGATACATTGATCAATAAAAAACTATTGGCGGCAAATAATATCTTTAGACACATTCGAAAAGGTGACGTGGTCGATATGACGCGCGTAAACAACATGAATGCTGAATTACTAGAGTTTGTCGTAAAACCCACTTCACGCGTATGCAATAAAAAAATAAAAGACCTCGATTTTCCACGATCGGCCATTATTGGTGGTGTCATTAGAGATGGTGAAGGACTCATCGCGTTGGGCGATTTTCATATAAAATCTGGCGATAGAGTCGTTGTCTGTAGTTTGCCACAATCCATCAACAAAGTAGAACGCATGTTTCTCTAACGCGAGTGATGAAGATAAACTATAAAATCATATTTCACTTAATGGGACTGCTGTTGATTTGCAACGGCGGATTCATGTTACTCGCAACTTTGGTGAGTTTCCTGTATGAAGATGGAATTACGTTTCAGCTATTTTTGGCAGGATTGGTAACCATTATTGCAGGCGCACTTTTTATGCTCACCACAAAAGATCATAAAAAAGAAATTAAAAAGCGCGAAGGGTATATTGTTGTAACTTTTGGTTGGATTTTTATGTCCCTTTCGGGAACGTTTCCGTATATATTTTCTAAAACCATTCCGAAATTTACCAACGCCTTTTTCGAAACCATGTCCGGCTATACAACTACGGGCGCTACTATTTTGGAAAAAATAGAAGGTTTGCCTGAAGGAATTTTGTTTTGGCGAAGCATGACACATTGGATAGGTGGGATGGGGATTATAGTATTAGCAATTGCTATTTTACCCTTATTAGGAATAGGAGGAATGCAGTTGTTTGCCGCAGAAGCACCAGGGCCAAGTGCCGATAAATTGCACCCGCGAATTACCGATACTGCAAAGCGTTTATGGCTAATTTACGTAGGCTATACCGTAGCAGAAACCATTTTATTGCAAGTAGCAGGAATGTCCTTTTTTGATGCAATTAATCACGCGTTGTGTACGTTGTCTACAGGAGGATTTTCTACGAAAGACGCCAGTATTGCCCATTGGAATGACAATCCGATGATTCAATACATCATTATTTTCTTTATGTTTTTAGCGGGAACTAACTTCGTGCTGAGTTATTTCGCGTTCAAAGGAAGAATTCAAAAAGTATTTCGCGATGAAGAATTCCGAGTCTATGCAATCTTTACCATTGTATTTACGCTGATTGCCACCGTAATTGTATACACGCAAGCCAATGTAGAACCGTCTGATTATCATCCGATGGTTTGGGGCGAATTGGAAAGTGACTTTCGACATTCTTTATTTTCGGTCATAGCTGTCATCACCACAACAGGATTTGTCACCGCCGATTTTACAGGATGGACCACTTTTTTGACCATTTTCTTCTTCGGATTGATGTTTCTAGGAGGTTCGGCAGGTTCCACTTCGGGTGGCGTAAAAGTAGTGCGGCACTTGTTGATGATTAAAAACGGATTGTTAGAATTTAAACGAACCTTGCATCCGCGTGCAATTATTCCGGTACGCTACAACAATAAATCGGTTTCGGAGCACATTGTGTATAACATTCTAGGATTCTTCATCCTGTATATGTTATTATTTATCATTGGAGCGTTGGTTTTAGGTTTTGTAGGCTTAGATTTTGAATCTGCCATTGGGGGAGCAGCCTCTTCTTTAGGAAACGTAGGACCAGCTCTGGGCGACTTAAATCCGCTTGAAAATTACAACTCTATACCTTCTGTTGGAAAATGGTGGTGTACTTTTTTAATGCTTTTGGGACGATTAGAATTATTTACTGTTTTAATCCTCTTGACGCCATTTTTCTGGAGAAATCGCTAGCTTACAGCGCTTTAAAAATAACTACTTTAAAATTTTTTTAATTTTTTTTGTAACATTTTTTTTGTTGATGCGTCATACTTGTGTAAATCAATCAAAAAACAATCATCATGACAACAACAAATTTAACACAGACTATTTCGGTTCCAGAAGAACCCATGGTATCAACAAGAAATTTTGTAAACAGAGGAATTTTAACTTCTTATTACAAAGAAGAAATCAAAGACAATTTTAGCAATACAGCATCAAATTCTTTATTCAGTTTAAAGCAACGCGTTCGCGCGAATCAGCATAGATTTATGCCAGCTGCAGGAACTATTTTAAAAGTATCTGTTTTCGTAATTGCGTATTTAATCGCCTTCATATAAGTTGAAGCTGGTATTATAAAAACAACAAAGTCGTTTCAAAAATTATTGAAACGGCTTTTTTTGTGTCTTAATTTTATGAAAAAAACAGCTTCATTGTGTGATTTTCGTAAAGTATTTAGAAGCTTATACATAGTTACTTAAAGATTTTTCCAGTAAAAAAGGGGAAAAAACCCCTTTTACACCTCGCAGGTTTTATTGATCTTTACCATTGTGAAACAAAAGTGTAAAAACAATGCTTAAGAAGTTTAATTTCTTAGAATTCTGCTGGTTAGCAACCGTTATTTTGCTTACAAGTACGGTGATTACGATCTTTATTAATACAGATCTTACTGCCGATGCTGCACCTGCACGAACATTTTTTGGAATAGATGTAAAGTATTGTATCGTTATTTTTTACGCCTTCAATACATTTTTATTTTTCGGAATTAAAGAATTTTTCTGGCGTTACGAACGAAAGTTTCCAAACACCATTATTATGTTTAGTGGTGCTATCCTTACAATTTCACTTTTAATACTTAATATTATCTAGTTAATCTCAGCCAAGCCAAAAGATGTCTTTATCAAACATTTTTTGGCTTTTTTTATTAGATCAGCTTTGCCTGTTAGAACGCTTACGCTATTAGATTTTAGATGTTAGATGTTAGACAGTTTCAAACCATATTCTAATTTTTGATAGAAACCTCATTGATACATTTTCAAATTTTCAAATTGACACATTGAAAATAATTACTTCGCTTTTAGATCGGCTTTGCCTATTAGAACGCTTACGCTATTAGATTTTAGATGTTAGACAGTTTCAAACCATATTCTAATTTTTGATAGAAACCTCATTGA
>CAZHSA010000244.1:0-2354 GCA_964535135.1 uncultured Kordia sp. | reverse complement strand
TACATTTTCAAATTTTCAAATTGACACATTGAAAATAAATCACTATTTCGCGTTTCCAACCCAGAATAAAACTTATAAACTTGAACGAACTTCATTATTTAAAACTAAAAAAAGCTGCTCTCCTAAGAAAACAGCTTTTTTGAATATATCTTGAAAATTAATTTTCTATTGTAATACTTCTTTAATCTGTTGAATCGCTTTTCGTAATTCTTCTTCCGAAGCCGCATACGAAATACGAATACAGTTAGGATTTCCGAACGCTTCTCCTGTAACGGTAGCTACCAAAGCTTCTTCTAATAAATACGTTGAAAAGTCAGTGGCATTATGGATTGTTTTTCCACGCATTGTTTTTCCAAAGAAGGAAGAAACATCAGGAAATACATAAAAAGCACCTTCAGGTACGTTGATATTGAATCCTTCAATCTCTCCGAGCAACGCTAAGACAAGATCTCTACGCTTTAAGAACTCATCCATCATGTATTGAATTTTGTCTTTAGAAGCTTCTAAAGCAGCAATGGTGGCACGTTGCGCAATACAATTAGCGCCGCTTGTTACTTGTCCTTGAATTTTGTTGCAAGCTCTCGCTATTTTTTCTGGAGCACCAATATATCCAATTCGCCATCCAGTCATGGCAAACGCTTTGGAAACTCCATTTACGGTAATGGTACGATCGTATAAAGACGGAATGCGTGCAATGCTGAAATGTTCGCTGGTAAAGTTGATATGTTCGTAAATTTCATCAGAAACCACATAAATATTTGGATGCTTTTCTAATACTTCCGCCAATGCTCTTAATTCTGCTTCGCTATATACAGAACCACTTGGGTTACACGGCGAACTGAACCAAATCATCTTTGTTTTTGGCGTAATGGCTGCTTCTAATTGTGCAGGCGTCATTTTAAAATCAGTTTCTATTGAAGTTGCCACTTGTACAGGTACGCCTTCTGCTAATTTTACAATATCACTGTAGCTTACCCAAAATGGCGCAGGAAGAATCACTTCGTCACCATCATTTAGTAAAACCATCGCTACATTTGCCAACGATTGTTTTGCTCCGGTAGAAACTACGATTTGACTTGGTGTGTAGCTTAATTTATTATCACGCTTAAACTTATTGATAATCGCTTCTTTCAAATCCGCATATCCATCTACTGGCGTATAGCTATTGTAATTATCATTGATTGCTTGTATGGCTGCTTCTTTTACAAATTCTGGTGTATTGAAGTCAGGTTCACCCAAGCTTAAACCAATAATGTTTTTTCCTTCATTTCTAAGCTCTCTTGCTTTTGCTGCCATTGCCAACGTGGCAGAAGTAGACATGTTTAAAACTCTTTCAGATAATAATGACATTGTTTTGTGTTGTTATGTTTTTTTAAAATACTGAACGTTGCGAAATTAGGTATTTTATAATTTAACAGGAAACAATGCAACGACTAATTGTTTGGTTTTTTGGAATGCGTTTTAGTTTATAGAAAATCATCATAAATTTGATGTAGATTGTTACAGAAATAAAAAAAAGTCTACGAAATGTAGACTTTTTGTAAGTGATGCTATTTTTTAATTTGCGAGTCGCATTTTTTCAAGTTTGTAATATTCTCTAAAGGTAATCATACGTTGTTGTTCTTCATCCCAAAGTTTTAAAAACATCATTTTTAATCCATCTTTAAAAGATAAAGTAGTAACGTATTTGGATAAGATTTTATTCTCTTTAATACATCTTCTTAAATTGTAGTTTGGAATTCTACTGTTTAAGTGGTGAATGTGATGAATACCAATATGTCCTGTAAACCATTCCATAATTCTAGGTAACTTTAAGTATGTGCTTCCTTTGATGGCAGATAGTAAAAAGTCCCAATCTTTTTTCCATTTTTTATACGAAAGTTCATGCTGATGTTGCACATAAAAGAACCAAAAAGCAATAATTCCGAAGAAAAATAAGATGATAAATTGAACTGCAAAGAAGTTTGCCCAACCTACAAGGTATCCAATTATTAAATAAGGAACAATAATGATGAGGTTATCTTTTAAGAGTGTTAAGGTTATTTTTTGCCATTTGTTAAATTGCAAAAACGGATATTTAGTTGTTACAATTAAGTAATATGCAGGTGCAATTACAAAGATGACTAATGGGCTTCTAAATATTTTATATTTGAATTTTCCCCACCAATTTTTCGAACGGAATTCTTTAACAGTTAGTGTTGGTAGATCGCCAACTTGTCTTGTTTCTAATTGTCCGTTGTGTGTGTGATGAAATGTATGTGTTTCTGACCAATACTTGAATGGTAAAAAACTAAATACGCTACAAACATATCCAATAATGTCACTTGCCTTTTTTGATTTGATAAACGAACCAT
>CAZHSA010000243.1:0-6121 GCA_964535135.1 uncultured Kordia sp. | reverse complement strand
GAAAAAGTTTTTCAAATATTCCGGTCCCGCATGGTGACAATCATCACTTATGGATCAATCCGCATGACAATACCAATTTGATCAACTCTAATGATGGCGGTGCTAATATTTCTTTTAATGGTGGAAAAAGTTGGAGTACGCAACAAAATCAAGCTACAGCACAATTTTACCGTGTCATTACGGACAATTTAGTGCCGTATAATGTGTATGGTGGACAACAAGACAATTCTGCCATCGCCATTGCCAGCAGCACCAATGATGGCGGTATTGATTGGAAAGATTGGTATTCCGTTGCGGGTGGCGAAAGTGCTTTTATTGCCTTTGATCCAGACAATCCAGAAGTGGTATACGGTGGAACGTATCAAGGGAATATCAGCAAATGGACAAAAGCGTCTCGAGCGCAAAAAGCAATCAAACAATATCCAGAATTAGGCTTAGGTATTTCACCAGAAAACACAAAATATCGTTACAATTGGAATGCACCGATCATTACTTCGCCACACGATAGAAAAATAGTATATCACGCAGGAAATGTGGTTTTTAAAACCAAAGATGGCGGTATCAATTGGATAACCATAAGTCCTGATTTGACTAAAAACGAAAAAGAAAAACACGGTGTTGGTGGCGGTCCGTATACCAACGAAGCTGCTGGTGGCGAAAATTACAATACGTTGACGGCTCTGGTAGAATCGCAACATGAAAAAGGTGTACTCTACGCAGGAAGCGATGACGGTTTGGTACATATTACTCAAAATGGTGGTGAAAATTGGGAGAATATTACGCCTAAAGGTATTTCGGACGGAATTATAAACAGCATTGATATTTCCGAACACGATCCTGCGACTGCGTATATAGTTGTGATGCGATATAAATCCTTAGACCTGAATTCATATATATTTAAAACCACTAATTATGGAAAAACCTGGACTAAGATTGTAAATGGTTTGAACGATCCTAACGGATTTGCTAGAGTTGTGCGCGCTGATAAAAAACGAAAAGGATTGTTGTATGCAGGAACAGAAACAGGATTGTATGTATCTACGGATGATGGTGCGTATTGGCAACGTTTACAACTAGGTTTACCTGTAGTTGCGATTAACGACCTTACTATTCAAGATAATGATTTGGTCGCTGCAACTTCTGGGCGTGGTTTTTGGATTTTGGATGATTTGGGCGTGCTTCAAAACATAACTACAACCGCAAAACCTATTGAAATATTCAAACCAAAAGATAGTTACCGTATTTTTGGAGGCGTTTCTAAAGCTACTGGACAAGGAACAAACCCTAGAAGCGGTGTCACGTTCGATTATTATATAGATAAAGATGTTGATACTTTAAATTTAAAGTTAGAAGTCTTACAAGCTTCAAAAGTGATACGAACATACACGAACAAAATGCCAAAAGATTTTAAATCATGGCCAGGCGGACCTGCAAAACCAGAAGTTTTACCTTCAAAAAAAGGATACAACAGATTTACCTGGAATTTTAATAGAGAAACTTTGCCTTCTATCAATAAAGTATTTGTTTTTGGTGGAACTTCAGGAACGAGTGTCGCGCCAGGGAACTATATGTTACGATTAACGCTCGATGGCGAATCTGTAGAAACGAAAGCGACTATTCTTCCGAATCCTGCAATTGATGCATCGCCAATGGAATTTGCCGATCAACAACAAATACTCGTCGCTATTGAAGATGTGGTGAGAGACATGCATGCTTCTGTAAATCAAATGCGTTCTGCAAAAGCGCAACTAAACACCTATGCAAAACTTTTGAAAGATACAGACACAGCCAAACCACTACTAGAAAAAGGAGAAGCCATTCTAAGGCGTATTAATAGTTGGGAAGAAAATTTGATCCAAGCCAAACAACAAACATTTCAAGATGTCATCAATTATAATAACAAACTCAATGCACAAGCCATTCAGTTGTTAAGCTATGTAGACCAAGCAGACCCAAAAATCACTAAAGGAGCCAAACAACGTAGTAGCGATATTCAAGACGATTGGCATGTATATAAAGTGGAGCGCGATGCTATTATCTACACAGAAATGAAAGCCTATAATGAATTGTATAAATCATTAGGTTTACCCGCATTGATAATTGACAAAACATTGAAGAATGATTAAAAAATTAACTGATTAAAGATTTTATCGCTTTTTATGAAACCTTTTTTTATAAAAATAGTCAACAATACATTTGTAATCGTTTGCATGCTTTTTGTTGTCAGTTGTAAAGAGAAATTTACGTATGATGAAAATGGCACGCTGTTATTTGAAAACTTAACTCCCAAAACAGAAGAATATTGGGGAGCCGCTCATTCTTCGTTATGGATTCCTGTCAAAAAAACGAAAGGACCTTACATGTACTTAGGTGAAGAGCGGTATTCTGGAAAGATTATCAAATATTTTCAAAATGGAAACATCAAATTTGAAGGAAGTTATGATTTTGGGACTGAAAATGGGGAATGGAAATATTATTTTGAAAATGGAGTTGTCAAATCAATTTTAACACGAGATTCAATCTATGGAAAACTATACAACAAAAAGGAGTTTTTCCAAAATGGGAACTTAAAATCGCACCATATTGGGAATAATGAAAAAGATTCTACATACTATGCATGTTATTTTAACAATGGAAAACTAAAATACGAACACCACTTTTTTACATCTGAAAACCAAATTGAACGATATGAAAAAAGGAATGTAAATGGTCATGTGTATGAGTTATTCGATGAAGATTCAATTTATTTTAAAAAAGATAGCATACAATTGACTGTGCTTGAACAAGGACAATATGAGAAACGACGAAAAAAAGGAACTTGGCGCACGTATTATCAATCTAACGAATTACGTTCAATAACAAATTATTTTGACGGAAGATTACATGGCGACTATCAAGAATATTATGCTTCTGGACAATTAAAAAAAAATGGGAAATTTCGTCAAGGAGATAAAACTGGTACTTGGAAATCGTTTTACGAAAATGGAAAACCTAAAATAGTAGCGAATTTTAAAAAAGATAAATTAGAGGGTTCTTATAAAGAGTATTATGAAAATGGTTCTATTTGGGAGCACGGTGCATATTATGCCGATGAACGTGATGGAACTTGGACTTTTTATAATGAAAACGGTACCATTAAACGCAAAGAAGAGTTTTAGCCGTTGATTTAAACTAACTGAAAAGAAATTTAAGAATTATTTTATGGCAAAAAACAAAACCGAACAAACAGAAGTTGATGTTGTTGATTTTATCAATTCGTATGTGGATAAAGAACAGAAGAAACAAGATAGTTTTCAGTTGATTGAATTATTTAGTAAATGGTCGGGCTTTAAACCCAGAATGTGGGGACCAACTATTATTGGTTTTGGGCGGTATCATTATGTATATGCGAGCGGACATGAAGGCAATGCGCCTATTTTAGGTTTTTCACCTAGAAAAGCACAGTTTTCACTCTACATCTATTCTAAAACAGAAAAGAGTGATGCTTTACTGAAAGATTTTGGCAAATTCAAAATGGGAAAGGCGTGTATTTATATTAAAAAACTGGAAGATATCGACATTTCAATCTTGGAACAACTTTGTAAAGAAACCATTGCTTATATCAATGCGCATCATGAATGTGGTGCTTGTGGGAAATAAGTGTATTTGACTCTTTTTAGTTCATTTCGGCTGAATTCCTTAACGGAATCCATTGCAATTTCCTATCTTTCGTTTACTATGGAAAATCGTACAAAAACCGTCACGAGTAATTTCTAAACACCTCTTTAAAACACATCAAATGAATAATAAGCTGAAATACAATCAAGAAACTAGCCGGTCATTTTTTGTAACATTACACAAAAACGCTACACCAATTATTTGATGATAAGAGACATTTTATTCCAAATTAAACATACATTTTCTCAAATATCATTCTATCGAAAAAAAGAAAGTAATGAACGATTAAAAGAATCATTCGGAAAACTGAAAGACGACTCTTTTGACTTTGATTCCATTGAAAAATATTTTAGAAACAACGATCATTCAAAAGCGTATCAAGTATTATCAGATAAAACCTGTAATGACTTGGATTTTGATGAGCTATTCATGCTGTTAGACCGAACAAATTCAAAAGTAGGACAACAGTATCTTTATGATCAACTTCGAACTATAAATCTAGATAAGGAACAAACAAAATTAGACGAAGAAATTATAAATACGCTTTCTAAAGATTCTGATTTAAGAATTTCACTTCAAAAAAAGCTTGAAAAACTTAATAACAAAGACGCTTATTATATAACAAACTTGTTTCAAGATCAGCATCTAAAACCGCCAAAATGGTTTTTTGTGATACCGTTATTAGCATTTACCAGTCTGGTTTCTTTGATTTTAAGTTTTTTCAACCCAATATTCTTCATCGTTTTACTTAGTGTTTTTTGTGTGAATTTTGTACTTCATTTTTGGAATAAAAATAATTTAGTTCCATACGTAAGTTCTATTCCGCAACTTATAAAACTTAATACGGTTGCTTCTCATTTGTATGTCAATCCATTATTAAAAAAAATAAATCCCGACCTGCCAAAGTCTATTAAATTGATCAATGAAGTAAAAAGGAGCATGTTATTTTTTCAACTCGAAGCCAAACTGCAAGGAGAATTTGAAATTATAGCTTGGTTCATCTTTGAAATCTTAAAAACAATGTTTTTACTTGAACCTTTATTGTTATTTGGAGTTTTGAAACGATTGAACACCAAAAGAGACGAAATACAAAATGTATTCAAGTTTGTTGGTCATATTGATATGTTAATCTCAATAGCTTCTTTAAGAAACGGTTTGCACACATGCTGTATACCAAGTATTAACAAGGATCATAAAATTGTGGTTGAAGATGTTAGTCATCCTTTAATTTTTAATTGTACAACTAACAGTATCACTATTTCAGAAAAATCGGTGCTGTTAACAGGTTCTAATATGTCTGGAAAAACCTCTTTCATTCGAGCAATTGGGCTCAATGTAATAACTGGCTTGACAATTAATACCTGCTTTGCAAAAGCAATGACTTTTCCTTTATTAAAAGTGTTTTCTGCTATTAGAATCAGTGATGATTTAATGAATGATAAAAGCTATTATTTTGAAGAAGTACTAACTATTAAAGAAATGCTTACAGAAAGTCAAAGCGGAAATAAAAATCTATTTTTATTAGATGAACTATTTAAAGGAACAAATACTGTTGAGCGCATTGCTGCTGGAAAATCTGTGTTATCGGCTCTAACAAAAAATAACAACAAAATATTGGTGTCAACCCACGATATTGAATTGACAGATATGCTTGCTGACGAATATGAATTATATCATTTTAGCGAAACTGTAAATGACAAAACCGTTGGATTCGATTATAGACTTAAGGAAGGCAAACTAAAAAATAGAAACGCAATTAGAATCCTTGAAATAAATGACTATCCAAAAGAAGTCGTGAAAGAAGCTATCCAAATTTCTAAAAAACTAGACAATAGTGAGTTAGGAAAAAATACTACTGACGATACTACATAAAAATAATGAACTTGTTCTTTCTCGTTTAGTTGCTTTAATACGCAACAGCATCAAACATAAAGCTGTTGTGTATGATTTGAAAAGAAACTGTTATTTAAACAAAAACAGCATTTTCCTAAAGATTATTTTTTTATTTTCTAAACAACTTTCGCCAGACAGCTTTAATAATTGCGAATATTTACTATTTTAGTCAATTCAGTTATTATTTTAAATTATTGCAGCGTTACATACATGGAAAAAACACCCAAATCTGGTATTCAGGGATTAATTGAAAATTGGCAAAGTGATTTAATAGCCGCAGTGAGTGTCTCACTTATTGCATTACCACTTTCATTAGGGATTGCATTAGCAGCTGGAGCACCAGCAATGTCAGGTGTCTTTTCGGCAATTGTGGGTGGTGTGGTGACAACGCTGTATCGCGGAGGACACATATCAGTCAACGGACCGGCTAAAGGAGTTATTGGAGTCATCCTTTTAGGAATTGCATTAATGGATGATGGCTCCGGACAAGCTTTTAATTATGTATTGGCAGCTGTGGTGGTCTCAGGCGCACTTCAAATGTTGCTGGGAATATTGAAATTGGGCCGATTAG
>CAZHSA010000242.1:0-6123 GCA_964535135.1 uncultured Kordia sp. | reverse complement strand
AGCGCCTACAAATAGTATAAAAGGAATTCCAATGATGGTAATTGCCATGATTCCCATTACGATGGAAGCAGCGATTAAAAGTGGAATAGAGATCAAAATGGTTGCTAAAATGAATTTGATGAGTTTTCCAATATTGGCAAACAATTCACTCGAAATTTCTTTGGACGTAAAGTTAGGCCCTTTATGCTTTTCGTAGAGTGTAAAGTACAACGGAATGTACGCGTAGTTTAACGTTCCAACAAATATGGTGATGAGGAAATAAAAGATTCCGTACGTAAAAATGACACTTGAATTTGCATCAATATATGCCAACAGCTGTTCAATGTTTCGTTCATCCAAAAGTCCTAGGGCTTCCATTTCAGCAATATATCCGTAAAGTATATAACTCATGGCAATTAAAACTGCCAAAAAGAGTCCATTGACTAACAAAAAGTTTTTGAAAAAATGCGCGCCATGCGTTTTTAAAAAGGCAAATGTATCTTTAAAAAACAGGCTGAAGTCTCTCGATTTATATAGTTGTAACATGAGTTTTTAGTTTTTTATACACAATATGTGGATATATTAAATAGTAAAATGAGATCAGTCCAAGCGTTACCAAAATGATTCCGACAGAAAGCCAGTTGGGCATGATGTTAGAATATCGTGTGACATATCCTTCCAAGAAACCAGCCATAAAGGTGAAAGGAAACGTACTGATGAGTATTTTGATACCCGTTTTGAGTCCTATTTTAAAGGAAGCCATCCGCGAATAGGTTTTGGGAAATAAAATACTGGCGCCTAAAATCAATCCGGCGGCACCTTCTATACCAATGGCAAATATTTCCATAGAACCGTGAATCCAAATACCGCGAACACTTTCCCACAGAACACCTTGATCGTAAAAGAAGTACTGAAAAGCACCAATCATGATGCCGTTAACCATGAGAATATAACCTGTTCCCATACCACCAAAAACGCCAAAAATAAAGCATAACATGCCTACATAGAGATTGTTAAGCGTGATGCCAATAAAACTTCCCCAGTTACTTCCGCTTTTATAAATTGCCACAGGATCGCCTTTTTCTATATTTTCTAGCGTTTCATTCACATAGCCATCTCCTAAGATTAAGCGTACAAATGAATCGTCATAAGCAGCAGAAACAGCGCCAATGGTAATAAAAGCTCCAAATATGAGGAATGCATAAAACACGTAACGACGATAATCGAACATGATGAGCGGAACTTCCGTTTTCCAAAAAGAAATAAAACGATTTGTTTTGGTACGTTTGGTTCTATAAATGCGTTGAAAAGCCGCTGCAGCCAGTTGGTTTAAGTAGCTAATGGTTTTACTCTTAGGGTAATACGTTTGTGCGTACGACAAATCGTTCATCAACTGAATATACAAGGACGAAAGTTCATCGGGATTTTTAAACTGATTATTATAAATGGTTTTTTCAAAGTTTAACCATTTTTGCTTATTTTGCTTGATAAATGCAACTTCTCTCATAGATACGCTAAAATAAAACATTATATGTCAGAGATACAAATTAATACTACGCAAAATGTGAATATAAATTTCACATTATCGTCTATTGGAGAACGCGTTGTAGCTCATATTATAGATTTGATTATTAAATTCGCCTACGGCTTCGTTATCATTTGGAGTTTTGAAGCGATGTTTGGTATGGAAGATTGGTTTTATGACCTAGATTACTGGTCGCGTATTGCAATTTATGCGATGCTTATTTTTCCTGCTTTGGTATACACCTTAGTGTTAGAATCTTTGTGGGAAGGACAAACTGTTGGCAAAAAAATCCTCAAAATAAAAGTGGTAAAGATTGATGGCTATCAAGCTACTTTTGTCGATTATTTAATTCGATGGATTTTTAGAATTGTCGATTTGAATATGCTGAGTGGTTTTATTGCTTTAATTAGTGTGATTATGAGCGATAAAGGACAGCGTTTGGGTGATATGACAGCGGGAACTGCCGTAATTTCTAAGAAAAACAAAATTTCAATTTCGCATACAATTCTTGAAGACCTAAAAGAAGGTTACAAACCACAATTTCCTTCCGTCATCAATCTTTCAGACAATGACATGCGTATCATTAAAGAGACCTTTGTGATTGCCAAAAAAGGAAAAGATCATGAAACGCTGAACAAACTTCGCAAAAAAGTAGAACAGGTGATGGAAACAAAGTCTGACAAAGCGACGGTTCCTTTTTTAGACATCGTGATTAAAGATTACAACTTCTACACACAAAACATGTAATGTTATTTTACACACTTGATATTATCGGAACATTTGCCTTTGCCATTTCTGGTGTGCTTGTGGCGATGAAAAAACGGTTAGATCCGTTTGGAATTTTAATCATTGCTTTTGTAACGGCTGTTGGTGGAGGAACGTTGCGAGATATGTTTATTGGCAGAACGCCTGTTGGTTGGATGAACGATTTGAATTACGTATATGCAATTGGATTGGCAGCGATTTTTGCGGTAGTATTGCGAAAAAAATTGAACCGACTCCGAACGTCTCTATTTTTGTTTGATACCATCGGATTGGGTGTTTTTACGATTATTGGTGTGGAAATAGGAATCTCCGTTGACCTGCATCCGATCATTTGCATCGCTTTGGGAACGATAAGTGCCAGTTTTGGTGGCGTTATTCGCGATATTTTATGTAATGAAATCCCTGTGATCTTTCGGAAAGAAATTTATGCGACACCTTGTATTTTGGGAGGAATTACTTTTTTTGCGTTAAAATACTTTCAACTGGAAAAAGATCTCATTTACATTTTTACCGCATTGATGGTGATCACGATTCGTTTGATTGCGGTGAAATTCAAAGTGCAATTACCTACCATCTATCAAAAATAGAAAAGCTGCCTTAAAAGTCCTGAGAAAACGCCATACTAGCTTGACGAAATTTTGACTGTTAAGACAACTTCTTTTTATGTTGTATTATAATATCTTCTCTTAAAAAATAGTATATCCGATAGTGATAGAAAATTGATCTAACTCAACTCTTGATCCACCGCTATTTTGCAAAAGATCTCTACTTGGAAGATAGCGCGCTTCTATAGAATATTTATCGTACGTATACCCAAGTCCTAATGAAAATCCTGCACCAGCAGAAAATCTTTCTTTCTCAATCATAACATTTCCACTTCCTTCTGCATCTAGAATATAATCAAAAAGCACAGCTCCACTTAAAAATAATTTCGAATTATCGTTTAAAAACATGTAATGACGCACTCCCACAGGAATTTGAATAGCGCTGTATTCTAGTTTATATTTTCTTCTAATTGCTAAATCAAAGAAATCACCTTCACCTTCATACGAACTGTAGTTTGGAGCTAAAAATACGGCCCATTTATTTCTGTTAAAAGGCAACACATATTCCACTTCAACACCAAAAGTAGGTGCCCAAGCAGCTTCAGTTTCAACGCCTCCTGCAAAAAATGCAGAAATTCCTAAATCAGATACACTAGAGCTGTTGTAAGCCCCAGCAAATACTTTTACATGCAGTTTGCCTTTTTTTGCTTTTTTATATTCAATGCTCTCGCCACCTTTACATTCATTATAGTCTTTGAATAATGATTTTAAATCACTAGCTTGATAATCAATTCTTACCAATCTTTTTTCTGTAATTCCTGTACAAGGCAACTCGGTTAATAATTGTTGTTGATAACGTTTATTGTAGAGAATATCACGGTTTGCATTTGTGTATACATTGTAGATTAGTGTTTGAATGTCTCCACCATCTTTTGTAAAATAAAAGCCTCTTTTGTCTCCATCTCTATAAGAATATAACGATGCTTTTCCTTCTACCAACACGTTTAACATAAGTTCCGTGTCTTTATAGTCAGGACTTCTTTCAAACTTTAATTTGGCTAAATTTCTTTCTGAATCATCAAAAGGGACAGTGTGTTTTTCAAATTTCAAAATAGTGCCAATTACCACTGTTTTTAAGTTAGGCAACCGCAATACTTTCGTATCACCATCTGGAGAAAGTCTGTATTCAAATTTGGATGGATTGTTCTCCCAACCTTCATTTTTAATATAACAGTCGGTTTTTTGACCATTTTCAGTAATAAAATAGCCTTTTTCAAAGTTGATTTGTGCAAAAACTCCTGAAGTCGTTATCAAGAAAATAAGTAATGTTCGTATGTAGTTTTTCATAGCTTTATTCATTAATTTTTTGCAAATTTACTAAATTAACAAGTGAAAAAGCAGAAAAGTTCATAAGCGTTTGTAAAGAAGTATCAGTCGAGGACCTTTACGCCACGAATCATGATATTTTGCTTTGGCCATTCACCTTTATCCGTTGGTTGATTGGCAATTTCATCCACAACATCCATGCCCGAAATTACTTTTCCAAAGGCTGTATATTCGCCATTTAGGTGATGTGTGCCGCCTTTTTTCTGAACGATAAAAAACTCATAAGGAGATGCAAATTTATAGGCACGATCAATATCGCCACTTGGCATAGAAATTACACCTCTATCATGTTTGAATCCTTTTCTTGTATCTGGTGGAAGTAGATATTGGCCAATTTTTTGACGTTTTTTTGCAATGTTCCAACCGTCGGAGTTTCCACCTTGAATCACAAAGTCTTTTACCACGCGATGAAACTGTGTGCCTTCAAAATAATTACGCTTGGCAAGCATGATGAAGTTTGCACGGTGATATGGAGTTTCTTCATACAATTCCAAATCAATATTTCCGAAATCTGTGAGAATGCGCACTTTCTTTTCAGGATTATTTTTGCCGTATTCAATCATATAATCCAACACATTTTTGCTGGTAATCATGACTTCTTTTTTCGGCTTCTCTTTTGGTTTTTCGGTAGGTTTTTCTACTGTTTTGGTTGTTTCAGTTTTTTTTGATTCTTTCAAATCAGGTGTAGAAGTTTTAGTATCTTCGCAACTAAATACAACGCATACAGCAATCAATACAAGGCAAATCTTTTTCATAGATGAATTTTGATAATTTTACAAAAATCCTTCCAAAAATAGCAAAAATCCCGCTTCCAGGCACAGCTTCTCAACTGAAAATGGCTCCGTCTATGCGTGAAAAAGAGCTAAGAGAAATGAAAGCTCGTATGCAAAACGCTCGAAAATCTGCCGTGATGGCGTTATTTTATCCAAATGCAGACAGAGAGACTAATTTTGTGTTAATTCTCCGAAAAACGTATAAAGGCGTACATTCCAATCAAGTTGGATTTCCTGGCGGAAAGACAGAACCTGAAGACATCAATTATGAAGCGACCGCTTTGCGTGAAACAGAAGAAGAAGTCGGTGTTCACTTGAATTCGATCAAAATCGTTCGAAAAATTACCGCCACGTACATTCCGCCAAGTAATTTCATTGTACAGCCTTTTATTGGAATTGTACAAGAAACGCCCATATTTATACCACAACCTTCAGAAGTAGAATCGATCTTAGAAGTGCCACTTTCTGACTTTCTTTCGGAGCGTGCTGTAATTGAAAAAGAGTTGACAACTTCTTACATGAAAAAAATACAAGTTCCTGCATTTTATTTGAACCAACACGTAGTTTGGGGCGCAACGGCAATGATGCTAAGTGAAGTTAAAGACATTATTTCTGAAGCCATTTCAAATTAGTTTTCGTAACTTTGTATTTCGCTTAAAAATTAAACATACATGGGATTATTCAAAAGAAATCCTTTCGGACATATACTCTTTTTAAAAAAATGGTTGATTAGAATTGCTGGGACAATGACCCATAAACGCTATCGCGGTTTTAATGAATTAAAAATTGAGGGTTCAGAGATTTTACGATCCTTACCAGAAAATAATGTACTGTTTGTTTCCAATCACCAAACGTATTTTGCCGATGTAGTGGCAATGTTTCACGTATTTAATGCCAGTTTGAAAGGACGTGATGATAATATTAAAAACGTAGGTTATTTATGGAATCCGAAGCTGAATTTATATTATGTAGCAGCCAAAGAAACGATGAAATCTGGCTTGCTACCCAAAATATTAGCATACGCAGGTTCTGTAAGTATTGAACGTACGTGGCGTGCCAATGGCGAAGACGTTAACCGACAAGTGAAAATGAGTGATATTTCGAATATTGGAATTGCGCTAGAAGACGGTTGGGTAATTACTTTTCCGCA
>CAZHSA010000241.1:0-6130 GCA_964535135.1 uncultured Kordia sp. | reverse complement strand
ATGCTGGTAACTGGTAACATAAAGATTTACCGCCACC
The DNA here is from genome assembly GCA_964535135.1 of uncultured Kordia sp. Lineage (GTDB taxonomy): Bacteria > Bacteroidota > Bacteroidia > Flavobacteriales > Flavobacteriaceae > Kordia. The sequence goes on along the minus strand of CAZHSA010000241.1, from coordinate 6,093 downwards.
AGTTGGCATAATAACGAAGGTATTTTGATTACTGATAATGCTTTTAATAACTTCTTCCTGTAGTCCCTTGAATTGACCGAACCCGAAGTGCTTCTTTAGTTCCTTGTATAAGTCAATTTCTACTAAACTCATTCTATCGTTTTACAATTTTACATACATTTGCATTCACTAAAGATAGTATTTTCTTTAGGAATCACAATTTTTAAATTTATTCATTTTGAAATATAAAGATAGTATTATTAGTGTTGCCAAGCAAACCATTGAAACAGAATATAATGCGATAAAAAATTTAATCCCTTTGATTGATAGTGAGTTTGCAGAAGCTGTTTCGTATATCTACAACTCTAACGGACGTGTTGTCGTAACCGGAATTGGAAAAAGTGCCAACATTGCTACAAAGATTGTCGCAACACTGAATTCTACAGGAACGCCAGCTATTTTTATGCACGCCGCAGATGCCATTCATGGCGATTTAGGAATTATTCAAGAACACGACACGGTCATTTGCATCTCAAAAAGCGGTAATACGCCAGAGATCAAAGTATTGGTTCCACTAATTAAGAATAGTGAGAATAAATTAATCGCGATTACGGCGAATAAAGAATCTTTTCTTGGCATTCAAGCCGATTATGTATTGCATGCATATGTTGAAAAAGAAGCTTGTCCAAATGGTTTAGCGCCCACTACAAGTACAACAGCACAATTGGTGTTAGGTGATGCATTAGCTATTTGTTTGTTAGAATTGAAAGGATTTTCTAGTAAGGATTTTGCCAAATATCATCCTGGTGGTGCATTAGGTAAAAAATTATACTTACGTGTGAATGATCTTTCTTCCGTAAATCAAAAACCAAAAGTGTTTGCAGATAGTTCTGTAAAAGATGTCATTGTGGAAATTTCTAAAGGAATGCTCGGTGCCACTGCCGTTGTAAATGCTGCTGAAGAAATTATTGGTGTAATTACGGATGGAGATATTCGACGAATGTTATCAACTAATGATTTTATTGGTGACCTGAAAGCGGAAAACATTATGTCGGCAAACCCTAAAAGCATTGATAACGATGCTATGGCGGTAGAAGCTTTGGAAGTGATGGAAGACAACGGAATTTCACAAATACTTGTAGAATCGCAAGGAAAATACGCAGGAATCGTACATTTGCATGATTTAGTAAAAGAAGGAATACTCTAATGGGGAAAAATAAAAACGAAATGTCGTTCTTAGGTCATTTAGAAGAACTAAGATGGCATTTAATTCGAAGCTTTGCTGCAATATTCTTAATTGCAACTGTCATATTTATTTTCATCACACCAATTTATGATCACTTTCTGATTGTACATTTAGATGGCGAATTTGTTACCTATAAATTTTTCTGTGATGCTTTCCAGCTTTTTTCTATTGAAAGTGACTTTTGTACGCTTAGTTTTGATGATAAACTTGTTAACCTAAGTGTTACAGGCCAATTTACCATGGCAATTTGGACGTCACTTATTTTAGGGCTGATTTTAGCATTTCCGTATATTTTGTATGAAGCGTGGAAATTTATTGCGCCAGGATTAAGTCCGAAAGAACGTGGACGATCACGTTGGTTTATCTTTTTGGCTTCGCTCCTATTTTTATTTGGATTATTGTTCAGTTACTACGTAATCATGCCCATGTCATCGTATTTTTTCTATAATTTCTCGGTGACGGAAACGATCAAAAACACCATTACGGTACAATCGCACATAAGCTTACTAACCAACACACTATTAGGAGTTTCCTTAGTTTTTGAACTGCCTTTGATTATTTATTTCTTATCAAAATTAGGATTGATCACACCAGCATTCTTACGCAAGTATAGAAAACACGCGCTAGTTGTCGTATTAATCTTAGCGGCAATCATTACACCGCCAGACGTAGCTAGTCAAATAGTTGTAGCAATTCCTATATTGATTTTATATGAAGTTGGAATTTTGATATCAAGAAGAGTAGAAAAAAATTATAAAAAGAAATTTAAACATGGCTAATCAAGTAGAAGAATTCAACGCCTACAGAGCTGAAATGAACGATAAAATTTTAGCAGATAATAACAAAATCATCAAACGTATTTTTAATTTAGACACCAATGCATTTACAGCGGGAGCTTTAGATGTTCAAACCAAAGAATTGCTTGGTTTGGTGGCTTCTACCGTATTAAGATGTGATGATTGTATTAAATACCATTTAGAATCGTGTTACAATGAAGGTTTAAGCAAAGAAAAAGTAGTAGAAACCTTGAGTATTGCAACCTTGATTGGTGGAACTATTGTAATTCCACATTTACGAAGAGCCTACGAATATTGGGAAGCATTGGAAACGCAGAATTAGACTCGTTCCCGCACAAGCGGGAATCTTTTAAGACCGCTTTGCTACAGATTTTAGATCGCGCTGCTGTTAGATCTGAAGTCCAACACCAATTACCTAAAACCTAGTAAAGTTAATTTCATATTAAAAAGTACATGCCTTTTAATGAAATTGTTATTTTTACGCATCATAATGACCAAATTATATGATTTTAAGAGCCGATAGTATCATGAAGTCCTACAAAGGACGAAAAGTTGTAAAAGGAATTTCTCTGGAAGTAAACCAAGGAGAAATTGTGGGGTTGCTAGGTCCAAACGGAGCTGGAAAAACAACTTCTTTCTATATGATTGTAGGATTGATAAAGCCTAACGGTGGAAAAATCTTTTTGGACAATATGGAAATTACAAAGTTTCCAATGTACAAACGTGCGCAGAACGGTATTGGTTATTTAGCACAAGAAGCTTCCGTTTTCCGTAAATTAAGTATTGAAGAAAATATTTTAAGCGTATTGCAATTGACAAAAATGTCAAAAAAAGAACAACATGCAAAAATGGAATCACTGATTGAAGAATTTGGCTTAGGTCACATTCGCAAAAACCGTGGTGATTTACTTTCTGGTGGAGAACGAAGAAGAACAGAAATTGCGCGTGCATTAGCAACCGATCCTAAATTTGTACTCTTAGACGAACCTTTTGCAGGAGTCGATCCAGTGGCGGTAGAAGACATTCAGCGTATCATAGCGCATTTAAAAAATAAAAACATTGGAATCCTAATCACGGATCACAACGTACAAGAAACATTGGCTATTACCGATAGAACCTACTTAATGTTTGAAGGAAACATCTTAAAAGCAGGAAAACCTAAAGAACTCGCTGAAGACGAAATGGTTCGAAAAGTATATTTAGGACAAAACTTCGAGTTGCGCGAAAAGAAATTGGATTTTGAGAAAACAACAGACAATTCATAAAAAAGAGGCGAAAATTTCGCCTCTTTTTGGTTTTTGTCTATTCATACCTTAAAAAAATTAAAGAAACTGCGTATCATCTACTTCATTAAAAACCGCGCCGAGTAATTGATCAGTATTTTTGTTATAGGCAACTTTCACTCCACTTGGATAATGTTTCTTTCCATGCTTGAAGGTATGTTTAATGACAATGCCATATTGCTGTGTTGGCGTTCCTAATTGTGGCAAATGATAGAATTCATTATTTTCAACATAAATATCACGACTTCCATATTCTATTCGAATGCCGCCATACGGACGATTATTATAAATACCATCTCTCCTTTGTTCATTACTTCCGCATTTATTAAATAAAACTTGTATAAATGTAGAGCCTGTAAAGCAGATACCACAAGAATTATTTTCTTCAGCTGTATTATGACTTACTTCTCCATGATGACAGCGTTCAAGAGCAATACCTAAATCACCTGAACCGTTAGCAACGTTTTCTGCACATAGAAAATTTTTAGTGTCTTTTATAGCTATTAAATCTGCAGAACCGCCATTGTAAAAGCCCAATTTTGCACCTTGTACTCGATTGCGAACTATTTTTACATTAAGATGGAAGTTAGATTTGCTGTGATCATTATATATACTTGCTTTGTAATCTTTATCGCCACAGGTCAAATAAATCCCGCTGAAACTATCGGGTCTTCCTTTGGGTTTGCCATTGGCTTGAATTACGGACTTTTTTGCTTGAACCGTGATCAAATTGTCTTGTATGCTCACCACGTCACAATATTCAGGTTTTTTAGTATCGGTTGTTCCTGAAAGGCGAATCGCGTTGTTCAACATAGTATCCGTAAACAGATTATTATGAATTGTAATATTGGAATTTCTCCGCCATAAACCAATACCGATATAACTATCTTCAAAGCGACAATTGTTTACAGTGATTCCATCTGTTTTTTGCACACGAATTGCACACGCACCTTTTTTATTGATTCCTTTAAAGTCACAATTTTCTATAGTTATTTGTGAATTTTCTAGCGTTTCTTTGCCATAACCATTTATTAAAATTGCCGCCACAGCTGGACTTTGGTGTTGTGTGTCAAATGCAATATTAGAAATGGTAACATTGGAAATTTTGTTCCCTAAAAAAAGATATTTTACTTCTTCATTTTCGGCATTGTAATATTTTATCCGTGCTTTTCCACTTACCGTGGTCATGTGTATATTGCTCGGTAAGTTTAATGCTTCCGAAATACAGATAAATGCATCTTTTGGAAATTGTATCGTTCCGCCGCCATTGTTGGCAATAGCTTCAAAAGCAGCTTTGAGCGCATGCGTATCGTCGTGAGTTCCATCTGCGGAAGCGTTATAAGGAGCATCAGTAATATGAATATGCATTTTTAAGCTTTTTTAAGTAATGAAATGATCACGTACAATATAATAATTAGTGGAATAGCAACGAATTGAAGGAAGAGTAAAAGTAATAGACACAGCAAGATAAAGATGTATTTTACCATGTTATTTTTAAAACTCCAGTCTTTAAATTTTAATGCGAATAGCGGAATTTTCGCGTTTAGTAAGTACGAACTGACAATGGTAATGACAATTAGAAACCATTTGTTTAAAATGATGTCATTGACAGTTGGATTTCCTTGATATGCTAAAATTAATGGAAAAGAAACAATTAATAAGGTATTGGCCGGCGTTGGCAATCCGATAAAGGAAGAAGTTTGGTTTTCGTCAATGTTGAATTTTGCCAAACGATACGCAGAAGCCAATATAATGATAAGCCCGAAAAGCGGCAGCAGATGTACTTCATTTTCCAACCAATGCCACGTATCTGACCACGAATGTCCGTCAGTCACATTTTCATGAATGTTTAATGCTCTATTGAATAACTGATACATGACAATTCCTGGGACAACACCACTTGTCACCATATCTGCGAGTGAATCTAATTGTAAACCCAATTCGCTTTGTACGTTTAACAATCTGGCAGCTAAACCGTCAAAAAAATCAAAAAAGATGCCTAAAAACACAAAAAAAGCAGCTGCTTCCAATTGCCCTTTTACTGCAAAAATTACTGCCAAACATCCGCAAAATAAATTTAATAATGTGATAAAATTTGGAATGTGTTTTTTGATGCTCATGGAGTTGATTTTTTGTAAAAATAAATAAACTTTACAAACTCTACAGCGCAGATGAAAAAATGTTGCAGATTTCCATACAATATCTATGTACTTTTTGAGTTTATTAGGGTAGAAAATTGCATATTTGTAAAAAATTTATTTTTTGAAAAAGTTACTTATACTCCTCTTTATCGTAGTTGCACACGTTGCAAACGGACAATCTGTTGCCAAATATTCGAATGAATTTATGAATATTGGTGTGGATGCTGGTGCGTTTGGTATGGGAAATGCCGTTGTGGCAAATATTGACGATGTAAATGCTGGTTACTGGAATCCTGCTGGTTTGGTAGAATTGGAAGACAAACAATTGGCCTTAATGCATTCTAGTTATTTTGCCAATATCGCCTTGTATGATTATGCTGCGTTTGCAATGCCAATTGACGACCGAAGTGCTTGGGGAATTTCCCTAATTCGTTTTGGAGTTGACGATATTTTAAACACAACTCAGTTAATTGACAGTCAAGGAAATATTGATTTTAATAGAATTAGCCTCTTCTCTGCTGCCGATTACGGTGTTACTTTTTCGTATGCACGCAGATTGCCTGTACAAGGATTAAATTATGGGGTAAACGCCAAAGTGATTCGTAGAATTATTGGTGATTTTGCTTCTTCTTGGGGATTTGGTTTTG
>CAZHSA010000240.1:0-6140 GCA_964535135.1 uncultured Kordia sp. | reverse complement strand
GAATCGTAAATGGAATGTTATTTTCTTGTAACACTTCAATCATACGTCGCGAATACTCGGTCAAGCTCATAATTTTTTTTGATTTTTCCCATAAAACGCCATCAATCTCTAGCATGCATGTAATAGGAAACTTCGTGAATCCCAAAGTTGCATCCGTTTGTTTTACAAATCGCATCGCAAAAATACCTGGAATCGGTCCTTCTTTCTGTGTCATTTCTTCCAAAACTTTATAGGCTTTAGACGAATGTGTATGAGCAATTCCTACCGAACAAGCAAACGCTGGTCCTTGGTAAGGCGCGTCCCAAAAGGTTTCATATAAAGTTCCCAATGTTTCTTCATTGACTTCGGGAAGAATGGTTTTTCGTAATTTTTTAATAAACCACGGAATGCTTTTCGGAAACTTCTCTGAAATTTTAATCAATAAATAGATCAAATCTTTATACAAAGAAGTTTTAATCACAGGAAACGGATCAGGATACGGAACTTGATACGGTTTTTTATACATCAATTCCACCACATATTCACTTTCGTTTGTATACGGATTGATGAATACTTTGTAGTGATACGGTCGTAGTGGTTTTCCGTCTGCATCAACTTCGCCATCTATTTTAAAAGTAGAATTTTCAAAATCCATCGTATCTGCCAATTCCAATGCCAATTCCTTGTTAATCTTCTTTACATAACGTTTCAACAGAAAACGATCTTCCGCTTCAATCACAACGCCGTGTATAAATCCGAACGCGCCCAATCCTACCAAAGCCGCATTGAATAAATGATCGTTTCGTATGACACGTGCGTTAATTTTTTCAGCAAAATCGTTGTTCAATGCAGGTTTGGTATGTCGCTCTAAATACACAATATCCGTTAGTTTATCACCAATAATAATATTGAGTCCTACAACATAATCTTGAATAGCACCCACATTTAATGCGGAACCATGCACGCCTGTAGAAATACAACCTGCAATCGTTTGTCCGTTACTTGCACCACTCGTTTTCAAAGATTTACCATGTGAACTCAATACTTCCGAAATCCGTTTGATGGTATTTCCACATTCAAAAAAGAATAAATTTTCATTCGCATACGCGGAATCTTCATGTGACAATTCTTGTGGAATCGGAATATGAATACTCATAAAACCATTGTAGTGCATATTGTCTTTTTGATGCGCAATGTGCGACAAAGACCAAGCGGAACCATACGCACGAAAACCTTCATTTTTATCGGCGGCTTCTCTTATTAAACGCTGAATTTCTGTTGCAGCATCATTATAACGCTCGTACTTAGAAAACATATTTGCCGAACCTTCCAATTCAGTCACATGGAGTGTTTTCAAAGGAAAAGGTCCGTTGTTGTGTAATGTATCCCAAGCGCTTTTTGGATGTGATTTTGTAGTTGCCATAGTTGCTAATTTGTTGGTTTTAAACACACATATTTTACACGTACTCTCCGCTTTCTCCCAAAAGTAACACCGCTCAATAATACACCGCCAAAGGTGTTTCTGTATTCCACAATGTAAATTCCGTTAGGACAATCTTTAATTAATTTGGTAAAATCTTTATCTACTACAGAAATTTTAATCGTAGTATCAATTTCACGCACTTTCATATAGCGGTAATAATCGTTCGTATCATTCAGCGGATCAGGTTCAGGATCGCCATATACATTTTTCAACCGAACACTATAACACGATGAAAATAAACAACATACAATGAGCGCAATACTCCATCTGACAAACGTCTTATTTAATAACTTCATACCTAGTTTAAATTAATGAATCATAAAAGTAGTCGCTTTCTTATGATTTTTCAAGGGGTAAAACACCCTAAAAATCAAGCATTCATATCGTTTTACAATTCAGTCTCAAAATTCTTCAATTCGGTCATAAAGTTTTCGAGCGCTAATAAAAATCATAGAAATTTGATGAAAAAATAATCACATGGAGACTTTCGCAACTTATCTTATCTACTTGCACGCAATTATGGGAAGTATTGCTTTTATAGCAGGTTTTATTGCCATCATTACCAAAAAAGGAAATAATGCGCACAAAAAATCGGGAATCGTATTTTATTATACAATGCTATTTTCGGCACTTTCCGCATTAGTAATCGCAGTATTACCAAAACATGAAAATGCATTTCTCTTTACAGTGGGAGTTTTTAGCTCGTATTTTATCATTTCAGGATATCGTGCGTTGCGTTTCAAAAAACCGAATCCTAACGTACTTTTTGATCAAATTATCGCTGTGATAATGTTGATTACAGGAATTTATATGATTGTATTTCCAATTTTCACCACAGGAAAACCTAATACCGTATTGGCTATTTTTGGAAGTATCGGAATTGTATTTGCTATTCGCGATATAACACTTTTTAAAAACCCTAAAAAACTACGCAAAAGCTGGTTAAAACTACATATTGGAAAAATGCTTGGTGGTTATATTTCGTCAGTTACGGCGTTTATTGTGGTCAATCAATTCATTCCTGGCATTGCAGGTTGGTTGATACCAAGTATTTTTGGTACAGCATATATGAACTATTGGTTTTGGAAGTTGAATAGAAAAGTTCCAAAAGCAACTTCCTAATTAAAGAAATAACTATCAATAGAAAACGAAACTCATTACAACAACTCAAACTTCCTTTATTTTAAGACTTCACAAAAACACCTTAACACACTTTTAAGAAATATTAACATGATATTGGCTAATTTTAAAGCTTAAATAAATAGCCAAATGCTAAGAGCCAATCTTTCAGTCCTTTTCGGACTTTTCTTTGCGTGCACACTTGTAGCACAAGACAAAAAAGACACAGACAAATGGGATGTTTCCAATCCTAAAGGAGACTTCAATTACAAAGACCATTCATTTACTACCAACGAAGGCACATGGATGAACTTAGACGTAAGTCCAGACGGAAAAACGATTGTATTTGATATGATGGGAGATATTTATACGATTCCCGCTAGTGGCGGAACTGCCAAAGCTTTACGCACAGGAATTCCGTTTGAAATACAACCACATTTTAGTCCAGATGGTTCTAAAATTCTCTTTACAAGTGATGCTGGCGGCGGCGATAATATTTGGGTAATGAATGCCGATGGCTCTGATGCCAAACAAATTACCAAAGAAAACTTTCGCTTGCTCAACAACTCTACGTGGATGCCTGATGGAAACTCGTTTGTTGCGCGAAAACATTTCACCTCTCAGCGTTCACTTGGTGCTGGAGAAATGTGGCAATATCACATTACGGGCGGATCTGGTTTACAACTCACCAAAAAGAAAAATGCGCAACAAGACGTGAACGAACCTTCTGTTTCGCCAGACGGTCGCTATTTATATTACAGCGAAGATGTATATCCTGGCGGATCATTTCAGTATAACAAAGATCCTAACAAACAAATCTATGTGATTAAACGGTACGATTTCCAAACAGGAAAAACCACACAAGTTACTGGCGGACCTGGTGGCGCATCACGTCCACAAATTTCTAGAGATGGAAAAAAATTAGCTTTCATCAAAAGAGTTCGTACAAAATCAGTATTGTACTTGCACGATTTAGCAACAGGTGAAGAATGGCCTTTGTATGATGCTTTAGACAAAGATCAGCAAGAAGCGTGGGCAATATTTGGCGTGTATCCTAACTTTAGCTGGATGCCAAATACTAAAGAAATTGTGTTTTGGGCAGATGGGAAAATTCAGAAAATTGATATCAATTCTTTAAAAGTAACCAACATTCCTTTTACGGTAAACGCCACCATTAAAATTGCAGATGCTATTTCATTTAAAACCCCTGTAGCGCCTGATACGTTTGATGCTAAAGTTATTCGCCAAGCAGTAACGTCTCCCGATGGAAAAACCCTTGTATTTAATGCTGTTGGATATTTATGGAAGAAAAAATTACCGAACGGAACACCGCAACGACTCACAAAAGGAACTGATTTTGAATCGGAACCAAGTTTTTCTCCTGATGGAAAAGAAATTGTATATGTAACTTGGAATGATCTCAACTTGGGTTCAATTCGTAAAATTTCTATCAATGACGGAAACTCCGTGCAATTATCTTCTGAAAAAGGAAGTTACAGAACGCCTGCTTTCTCTCCTGATGGAACACATATTGTGTACCGAAAAGAACGCGGAAACAGCGATCAAGGATTTACGTACGCTAAAAATGCAGGAATCTACACGATGAAAGCGGACGGAAGCAATGCAACATTGGTGACTACGCAAGGCGAATACCCAATTTTTTCAGCAGATGGGAAACGTATTTTTATACAAACAGGCGGAACGTATTTTGGCAATCTAACGAAGTCGCTACACAGTGTGAATCTTCAAGGAAATGACAAACGCACACATTTCACTTCAAAATATGCAAACCGAATGGTACCAAGTCCAGACAATAAATGGATTGCTTTTTCGCAACTGCACAAAGCGTATGTAGCACCAATGATCACAACAGGACAAAAAGTAAGTTTAGACAATAAAACAAAAGCATTTCCTGTGGCACAAATCGCAAAAGATGCTGGTGTGAACTTACACTGGTCATCAGATAGTAAAAAAGTAATGTGGACTTTGGGTGACGAATATTTTTCGAATGACATCAAAGATAAATTTACATTCTTAGAAGGTTCGCCAGAAAAAACACCAGAAATTACTACGAAAGGCACGAAGATCAATCTACAATTAAAAACTGACAAACCCGACGGTCACATTGCGTTTACCAACGTACGCATCATTACAATGGAAAACGATCAAGTAATTGAAGGCGGAACTATTTTAATAAAAGACAATCGTATTGAAGCCATAGGAACAAATATCAATATTCCTAAAAGTGCTAAAGTGTATGACATGACGGGAAAAACAATCATGCCAGGTATGGTAGATGCGCACGCACATATTGGTGCATTTCGTTACGGATTAACCACTCAAAAACACTGGCAATTCTATGCAAACTTAGCATTTGGTGTGACAACAGCGCATGATCCTTCTGCCAATACGGAAACGGTTTTTGCCTTGTCAGAATTGGTAAAAAACGGTACGCTCGTTGGACCACGTCTCTACTCTACCGGATTTATTTTATACGGAGCTGATGGAGATTTTAAAGCTGTGATCAATAATTTAGAAGACGCACGCTCTTCCATTAGAAGAACAAAAGCCTTTGGCGCATTATCGGTTAAAAGTTACAATCAGCCGCGTCGTGAACAACGTCAACAAGTATTGCAGGCGGCACGCGAAGAAGGCATTTTAGTTGTTCCTGAAGGTGGCTCTACATTTTACCACAATATGACTATGATTATGGATGGACATACTGGTGTTGAGCATAATATTCCTGTTTCACCAGTTTACAAAGATGTGTTAGAATTATGGGGACATAGTAAAACTGGCTATACACCAACGCTAATTGTAAACTACGGCGGTGTTAACGGAGAATACTATTGGTATCAAAACACCAAGGTTTGGGAAAATGAAAAATTATTAAAATACACGCCAAGAGGCATTATTGATGCGCGTTCAAGACATCGTACTATGTTGCCAGCAGAAGAATATGAAAATGGACATATTTTAGTCTCTAAAACCGTAAAATCGCTTGCAGATAAAGGTGTGAAAGTAAATATGGGCGCGCACGGACAATTACAAGGACTCGGCGCACATTGGGAATTATGGATGATGGAACAAGGTGGCATGTCGAACATGGAAGCTTTAAAAACGGCTACGATCAATCCTGCGGAATATATTGGTGCCGGAAATGATATTGGCTCATTAAAAGTTGGAAAATTGGCAGATTTAATCATTATGGACAAAAATCCGTTGGAAAACATTCGAAATACGGAAAGCATCACACACACCATGATTAATGGACGTTTGTACGATACTGAAACAATGAATGAAATCGGAAACGAATCAAAAGAACGCACAAAATTCTATTGGGAAAACAATAAATACAACGCAGCATTTCCTTGGCACGAAGAAGCAAATAGCTTTATGCGACCAGGATGTGGTTGTCATTTGGGACATCAATAGATTTTTGATTGACGATTTTTGATTTTTGATTTTTGATTTTTGAAATTTTAAATGATCTCAAAACGTCACTTCGAGTGATTTTTCGAAATAAAATGAAGAAAAATTGTATCGAGACCTACTTTGA
>CAZHSA010000239.1:0-6240 GCA_964535135.1 uncultured Kordia sp. | reverse complement strand
CAATCTAGAAAATGATGAGGTAGAATGGTTGGAAGAATTTGACAAAGAAGACGAGAAAGAGTTGAATGCGGAAGCCGAAAATTTATTTCAAGCTGCCAACGATTTCTACGATCGTGAATTGGCGCGTTACGAAGATTAAACCTGCGCCATGATTGATCAACTGATACAATTTGACAAAGAAGTTTTTCTATTTCTCAACGGACTCGGAACGCCAACCTGGGACGGTTTTTGGATGTTTATCACGAATAAATATTACGCCATTCCGTTGTATGCTTTTTTGTTACTTCTCATCTTAAAAACAAATAAAAAGAAAGAAATTATTTTTACGTTGGTATTGGTTGCGTTGTTAATCACCATTACGGATCAAACGGCAAATCTGTTTAAAAAAACACTCTTTTTACGTTCAAGACCTTGTTATACTGCTGATTTAATGGATCATATGCGTTTGGTGAAAGATCATTGTGGTGGCGCGTATGGCTATTTTTCAGGTCACGCTTCCAACGCCATGGCATTGGCCGTTTTTATTGGCTTGATCTTGCGAAAACACTATAAATACATCTTTCCTGCATTGCTCATTTGGGCAGCATTTGTAGGCTATAGCCGAATTTACATTGGCGTGCACTTTCCAGGTGATGTGCTCACAGGAGCTATTGTTGGCACTATTTACGGAACGCTGATTTTTAAACTCCGACAGTTTCTCATTCGGAAATACGCATAAATTTAATATGTACATATAATTTTCTGAACAGTTTTTCAAGGTATAATTTTTGTATAATAGCTCACCTCAAAACAAAGAAGTGCAAACAACTCATTTTAGTACATTAGATTTTATATTACTAAAATTACGCACACAAATTCATTAATTTTTAAACTACACTACAGGTAAACATTATACTACTTTAACGGCATGAAATTTGATAGGTTACATGTATAATATTAAAAAATTGACAAATCATAAATTACTTGTAGTCAATGGATTAATTTAATTTTTAACCAAATAAAATATATACCATGAAAAAAAGAAAGTTCAAATCATTAGAATTAAACAAAAAATCAATCTCAAGTTTACACGAAAATCAATTAAAAGGAGGAACTGGATCTTGGTGGACAGATTATTCTATCTGTGAATGTGGCTCCGATAGAAATTGCACAGACACTGAATGTCACACCGTTTGGGATTGTGAGTTGTAAAATCAAATTAATTAGATACTAAGCGAACTTCGGTTCGCTTTTTTATGAATTTAGAAGTTTCAACAATTGTTGCGCCGCATTGAAAGGAGAAATCGTGCTGTTTTCAGTCGCGTTTAAGTATTCATCAAGCACCGTTTTTACTTTTTCATTGCTGTAAAAGTTATGTTTCAAACGTTCTTCAATGGTTTGTAATAACCAAAAACGATTTTGCTGTTTCCGATGATTTTCAAAATAACCGTTTGTTTTGGTGCGTTCGCGGAATGCTTCAATCATGTGCCAAACGTCGTCAATTCCATCGTGTTTCAGTGCAGAAGCTGTGACCACTTTTGGTTGCCATTCCGAAGCTTTTTGCGGATATAAATGCAATGCGCGTTTAAACTCCGTTCGCGCCATTTGTGCACGCTTTACATTATCGCCATCCGCTTTATTGATCACAATTGCGTCTGCCATTTCAATAATGCCACGTTTGATACCTTGCAATTCGTCTCCAGCGCCAGCCAATTTCAACAACAAAAAGAAATCTACCATACTGTGCACAGCCGTTTCGCTCTGTCCTACTCCAACTGTTTCAATCACAATCGTATCAAATCCGCAGGCTTCACATAGAATAATGGTTTCTCGTGTTTTTCGAGCCACGCCGCCTAACGAATCGCCAGAAGCTGACGGACGAATGAAGGCGTTTGCATCCTTTACCAAATCTTCCATACGGGTTTTATCGCCTAAAATGCTTCCACTCGAAATAGAACTGCTCGGATCAACGGCTAACACGGCAACTTTTTTGCCCAAACCTGTCAAATGTTTTCCAAAGGCTTCAATAAACGTACTTTTTCCAACGCCCGGAACACCTGTAATTCCTATTCGGATAGACTTGTTGGCATGTGGCAAACATTTCTCTATAATTTCAGTCGCTTTCGCGAGATGTTTGGCATTTTTGCTTTCTACCAAAGTAATTGCACGACTTAGCGCCACTTTATCTTGATTCAAAATTTTAGTCACCAATTCGTCCACAGAAGGTTGCTTTCTTCTATTTTTTTTGATGGAAGCCACTGACGATTTACTGATAGTATCTGGTTGTGAAATACCATCTTTTTCGTGTAACGCAGTGTTATGTTTTCGTTTCGAATCCAAGCGATTGTTGTATTTTGTGGTACAAAGACGAAATTACGATATTTGCGCGAGATTGCAAATCTCGCTAGTAGGTATTAGCTTTTCGGTATTAGGTATTAGTAGTCAAGTTGTAAGAGTGATTGAAAATTCCAACTAAAATACTAAAAAGCGACAGCGAGTCTAAAATTCTAACTGGCGAAGCTAATACTAACAATCTAAAGTGATAGCGTTTCTAATAATCTAAGCAAGTCTAACAAAAAACGAAACGCTCAAAAAAAAGTGTCGTCTTTAGAATAGAACACAATCATAACCAATGAACCAACAGCATTCGCAACTTATTAAAAAATGCAAGCAAGGCAATAGAAAAGCGCAAATGAAGCTTTATGATTTGTATGCTGACGCGATGTATATCGTCACCTGTCGCTACATTTCCAATCGGGAAGATGCTAAAGATGTGATGCAGGAAGCGTTTTTGAAAGCATTTACGCGCTTGTCTCAATATAAAGAAGAAGTGGCATTTGGCGCATGGTTAAAGCGCATTGTGATCAATCAGAGTATTGATACCTTAAAGAAACGATCGTTTGTGTATGAAGAAATTGACGATCAAACCTTGGCGATTGTAGCCGATGATGCTTCTTGGGAAATTGATATTTCAGTCAGCAAACAACAGATTATTCAAACCATAAATACCTTGCCGAATATATATAAATATGTACTGCATTTGTATTTGATTGAAGGGTACGATCATCAAGAAATCTCAGAAATATTAGACATTCCGGTTCGCACCTCACGCACACAATTGATGCGCGGAAAAACAAAATTGAAGAAAACATTACATGATCTTTTTAAACATAAACGCTCATTATGAACAATATTAAAGACATCTTAAACGAAAACGATGCGCCTATGGAAACGCCAAGGTTACCCAAAGGACATCGCGCTGATTTTCTAGAAAAATTAGCAACCTCAGAAACGAATTCCACCATAAAAAAATCAATTTATTATTGGCGAGCTATTGCTGCAGCATGTGTGTTGCTTATAGGAATTGGAGCTTTTGTATATTCAAATTATACTACAGAAGAAAATGCGCAATCTTCTTTATTTGCTGAAATGAAAGCTATTGAAGACAAATATTTACAAGATATTGCTTCGGAATGGGAAACGTTTCAACTTACTGCAAACGATGGTTATTTAGTGAAAAAGTACGAAGAACGCATGGAAAATTTAGACGCGTCTTATCAAGAATTGAAAAAAGTGTTTTTAGTACAGAAAAATAGCCTGACTACGTTGGAAAAAATGATTCAAAACTTGCAAATGCGTTTGACACTTTTGCAGGAAATTCAACAACATCTAAAACGATTAAAAAATGAACAGCAAAATATATAATACCGTAATTTTATTGTTAATCAGTTCGTTGGGACTGATAGCGCAGACACAGAAAAAGTATCAAAAAACCTTTTCGGTAGCCAAAAAAACTCAATTGAGGTTTCAAACCCAAAACATTGACGTTACGTTTAAAACATGGAATAGAGACGAAGTAAAAGTCGATTTTACTATAGATTTTAAGAATTATTCCGCCGAAGAGCTGGAAAAGATTTCGAATGAAATTATTGTTTCCACGCGTGAAGAAGCTTCCATGGGCGATATGAATTACTTGCTCATACGAAATTCTTCTCCTACCACTATCGGAAGACGTTCGTATACTATAAAATCGGGCGAAATTCGTGTTGAAAATTTCTTTGAGGGCAATAGTGAACCTAATAAATACAAGTCCGTAGCAATGATCAACAAAGAAATTGAAGCCACCAACAATGGAATTCAAGACTTAGATGGTTTTGTCGTGTTTGAGAATGAAAAAGTGCCGCTAAAAGACTTAGAAAATAGTACACACAAAGGTATTCAAAGCATTCGCTCTTCGTATGAAATTTATGTACCCAACTATATGGCTATTGAAATGATGGCGGATAATGCCAATGTTATTTTTGAAGGAAACTTTACAAATTCAATTCGCGGTTCTTTTAAAGAAAGTACCTTGGAAGCCGCTACAATAGAGAATGATGAAAATATGTTTAGCTTTATGAATGGTTCGCTTAAAGTCAAGAAAATTTCGGGTGGACGATATTTGTTAAAAAACATCACGAATGGACTTATTGGTGAACTTGAAAATGCTTTTTTAGAGACAGAGTTTTCAA
This sequence comes from uncultured Kordia sp., assembly GCA_964535135.1. GTDB lineage: Bacteria > Bacteroidota > Bacteroidia > Flavobacteriales > Flavobacteriaceae > Kordia. Next base: position 1,750 of record CAZHSA010000239.1, on the reverse strand, counting down.
AAATAGATATTGGAAAAATCAAGAAGAATGCTGTCTTTCAAGACTTTAAAAGTACATTTTTCTTTTACAATTTGGCTGCCAATTTTGAATCTATCGAAATGCTTTGTCAATATTCTGACATTAAATTGTTTACTACAAAAGATCAAAATTATTATATGGAAGCGTATGGAAATAATTCCGTTTTAAACAATGATGGAACAAAAATCATTGTACAACCTAGTCGCGATGGAAGCAAGTCAAAAATATATACACTTGGAAATGATGATGAAGAAACGCGAAAAAACACTTTTAAATTGGATATTGTTCACGGTTTTGTGACGTTATTTTACAGATAGTTTAATTGATATTACTTCAAATATTGCATTAAAAAACGCCAGATTACAATTGTGTATGCTGGCGTTTTTCTTTTTCTATTTGTTTCTAAATTTAATTAGAACACGGATATCTTGTTGCCGTTCCTTGGCATCCTTGTACTGTAGAGTGCGCTACTGGATCAGGACTATTTTTCCCGCCAAGTACACTAAATTGTAAGATTGTTTTTTTGTTCAAAGTCAAAGATTTTAAATTTCTTTTTTTCATTTTTTTTGGTTTAAATTAATAATTCTATAAGATAACCATAATAAATGCCGTAAAGAAATGATTTCTAATTTATTTTTAATCAGGGTTTTGCAGTTGTTGGCTGTTGGAAAATACTTTTACATTTAGCATTTTACATTTTATATTTCATTTTCGATGATTGACATTTGAAACTTCTCAATTCTCAATACTAAAATCTCGATACTGAGAACTTCTCAAAACGTAAACTAGTAAACTTGTAAGACGTGTTAGTCTGTTTGTAATAGCACACTCTCGTTATTTGAAGTCACAGATTGCCACAGCTGCGCCTCGCAAAGACGTTTCTGAAAAACAAAAACTAAAGATCAGAAGCTCAAGACCTAAGATTTGAGATCCAAAAACGAAACCACGTTCTCCTCTATTCTACTTAGAATATTAGAAACATCTGCTTTTTCAAACGTGTCGCCAGTAATGTTTTCGTATAATTCAATATAACGATCGGAAACGGACGTAATATATTCGTCGCTCATAAAAGGAACTTCTTGTCCTTCTTTCCCTTGAAAACCGTTACCAATCAACCATTGGCGTACAAATTCTTTCGATAATTGTTTTTGTGGTTCTTGTTTTGCCTGTAATTCTTCGTATGTGTCTGCGTAGAAATAACGTGAAGAATCTGGCGTGTGAATTTCGTCAATGAGAACGATTTTACCATCTTTTGTCTTTCCGAATTCATATTTGGTATCAACCAAGATCAAACCGCGTTCTTTGGCAATTTTAGTACCTTCTTGAAACAGTAAGCGTGTATATTTTTCTAATTGAATATAATCTTCTTCAGAAACAATACCTTTCGCTAAAATATCCTCACGAGAAATATCTTCATCATGTTCGCCCATTTCTGCTTTCGTTGCTGGCGTAATGATAGGCGAAGGAAATTGATCATTTTCAATCATACCTTCTGGCATGGCCACACCACACAACATACGTTTTCCAGCTTTGTATTCACGAGCAGCATGTCCTGACAAATACCCACGAATCACCATTTCTACTTTAAACGGTTCACAATTATGTCCAATTGCCACATTCGGATCTGGCGTTGCTATCAACCAATTAGGCACCAAATGTTCCGTAGCTTTCATCATTTTTGTAGCAATCTGATTCAGAATTTGTCCTTTAAACGGAATTCCTTTCGGCATGA
>CAZHSA010000238.1:0-6262 GCA_964535135.1 uncultured Kordia sp. | reverse complement strand
CCAAACGGCTTCAATAGGTCTGCGGTTTCCAATAGCTTCATGCTGTTCGGCACAATCGCCAATGGCATACACATCTTTTACGTTGGTTTCTAACATACGATTCACCTTTACGCCGCGTCCAATCTCAATATTAGAATCTTTTAAGAAATCTACATTTGGTGAAACACCTGCGGTAAGTCCAACGACGGTACATTCAATTTCTTCGCCAGTTTCTTGGATGATAATCGACTTTACTTTTCCGTTCTTGTCGGATTTTATTTCCTGTAAATTCACGCCCAAGCGTAAGTCAATATGATGTTCTTTGATATGTTCGTTAATCATTGCCGATTCGCCCGCAGGCAAGACACCATTCCAAAAACTTTTTTCACGGACTAAAAAGGTCACAGGAATATCACGACTTTGTAACATTTCTGCCAATTCAATTCCAATCAATCCGCCGCCGACAATGACAGCGCGTTTACAGACTTTATTATTTGGTGCGAATTTTTCTAAGTTTTCCAAATCTTGTTTGTGGTACATGCCCATTACGCCATCTAAATCTTGTCCTGGCCAACCAAATTTATTCGGTTTGGAACCTGTAGCGATGATGAGTTTATCGTATTTCATCGTTTCTCCGCTGGCAAAAACCAATTCTTTAGAAGCATCTTTTATTACTTTCACGAAGCCTTTTTTAAGTTCGATGCGATTTTTTTGCCAAAACCAATTTTCGTACGGTTGCGTATGTTCAAATTTCATGTGTCCCATATAAATATACATGAGCGCTGTACGCGAGAAGAAATACTCGGTCTCTGCTGAAATAATAGTAATGTGCTTGTCTGAGTTTTTTCTGATATGCCTGGCAGCCGTAACTCCAGAAATTCCATTACCTATAATGACGATGTGTTCCATAAATTGTTAATTGGTTATTTGATTCCTATGGTGAGTAGGAATTGACAAGTGTTGAGGATTCTGTCGCTGTTAAAGTTAAGAACTTAAACAAAGTCAGGTATTTAGAATGATTATAAATTAAATACGTTTTGTAAGGATTTTGAAAAATAAGAACTTGCTTCGCCTTTGGAAGTCAATTTGATACGATTTAGAATTTTTTTTTGAAAGTTTGTAAGTTTTGAATTGTTTTGTGGACTTAACCAGCATTACAAACTAAAATTAATATTGAAAAATTGCTATGAAATCTAAAATCATTACGCTTATTGTCTTATGTGTTACTACATTCGGATTTGCACAAAATATAGATGCCTTTTTTGAAGATACCAATGCTTTTTTGGAAGAACATGTCAAGAATGGACGTGTAAATTATAAAGCGATTCAAAAGAGTCCAGCTCAATTAGAAAAGATTTTAACATCAACCAATAGTATTAAGATTGATAAAAGTGATGCAGCGACGTATCAAGCATTTTGGATTAACATCTACAATTTATCTGTCATTAAAGGAATTGTTGAAAAATATCCTGTAAAATCGCCCTTAGATATTAAAGGTTTTTTCGACACTAAAAAACATGCGGTTGGTGGCAAAAAAATCACATTGAATGATATAGAACATGAGTTGTTGCGCGGACAGTTTAATGATCCACGCTTTCACTTTGTATTGGTGTGCGCAGGTTTGGGTTGTCCTCCAATTATCGCGGAAGCATATTTACCAACTACTTTAGATGAACAACTTGAAACACAAACTCGTATTGCGTTGAATAGTAATGATTTTATCAAAGTAAATACCAAGAAAAAACGTGTACAACTTTCTGAAATTATGAAATGGTACAAAGAAGATTTTATACAAAACGGAACCGAAATCGACTTCATCAATAAATATAGAGAAGAAAAAATCGCAAAAAAATCAAGAATTAGCTATTATCCTTACAACTGGGATTTGAATAAAACGAAATAGTTGAAAAATTTTAGATGCTAACTATTGAATTTTAAATTTAACGCATTTTTCATAAAGTAAAGAATACCTTTTTTAAGTAAGAAATAAAATTGTCAATTCAAGCGCAGTCGAGAATACTTCAAAAAAAATCAATGAACAGACGAATTGTCAAAAAACAAATCCACAAACGCACAAAAATTAAAAACTAATTACTATACTAAATTAAATTAAAAATGAACACTAAAAATTTATGGCTAACTGCACTTGCAGTATTATTTGTAAGCTTTTCATATGCGCAAGATGACGATGATGATACCACAGATGATAATTTAACGAATATTCAAGAGTTTACACCTTCAAAGCTATTACGAAAAGGACAATGGGATATTAAGTTTTTCAACAGTATTTATACGCAAACAGAACGAACTGACGAAGGAAGTACTTCTGTAACGATTCCTAGAGAAACCTTTTTTACAAACACCACAGAAATTTACACTGGAGTTAGCGAAAATCGTCGTATTAATATCGGTTTTATTTTTCAAGTGCGTTCCAACACGTTTGGTGGCGCTGGCGCGTTAGATGTATTTAATTTTAGAGATAATGCAACTTCTAGAAGCGGATTAACGACTATTGCACCTTCAATTCGTGTGCAACCGTTTAAGAGTTTATCTACATTCTCGTTTACAAGTTCTATCTATTTGCCAATATTTGCAGACAAAGCCAATGCGCCATATTTAGACAAACGAAGTGTGTTTTGGGAAACAAAATTCTTTTATGATAAAACATTCGGACAAGACAAATGGCAATTATTCACACAAGCAGATTTCGGATTCAACTTTGGAGAAAAAGCAGAAGATGCTAATCCAAATGATTCTAACGTAGGCGAACGTTTTGCAAATAACAGTTTGTTCATGCCTTTAGCGGTATTTTTAAGCTACTTTCCATCGCCAAAATCTACTGTTTATGTAAATACAAAACAGGCGTTTTTAATAGATTTAGGAAACAATTTTTCTCAAAATTCAACCTCGCTTGGAATTGGAACAAAATATCAATTAACAAATGTATTAAACGTAGAAGCTTCTTTCGATAAGTTTGTTCGTGGAAGTAATTTCCAAGGATTGGGACAAACTTTTAGCATAGGTTTAAGAGCACTTTTTTAAGAATATCCCTATTTTAGGAGCCTAAAACACTCAACTATGAAATGTAGGCTCCTTTGTATATTTTTTGGCTTGTTGCAGTTTTCTTGTACAAGTCAATCTCAAAAAATAAATGGTGTCAGTTTTGTTGCCGCACCGCAACCCATTGATCAAACGCATGTAGATCCTGTAATTAGTGTTCATGCTAATTATGCCGCAATCATGCCTTTTGGCTTTATGAAAAAGCTATCTACTACAGAAGTCATTCATAACACAGACCGACAATGGTTTGGCGAAACGCGAAAAGGAGCAAAGCAATATTCAGAATTGCTACAAAAGAATCAGATTAAAATCATGATCAAACCGCAAATTTGGGTTTGGAATGGTGAGTTTACAGGCTTTATTGAAATGGAATCTGAGGAAGACTGGAAAGCGTTTGAAAAATCATATGAAAGTTTCATTCTGGAGTATGCGAGTTTAGCAGAAGAACTCAAAGCAGAAATGTATTGTATTGGCACCGAGTTGCACAAATTTGTAGCTGCACGTCCAGCATTTTGGAAAGAACTCATCACGAAAGTGAAAAAAGTATACAAAGGAAAATTGACGTATGCAGAAAACTGGGATTCGTTTGACAAAGTACCGTTTTGGGAAGCCTTAGATTTTATAGGAATTGATGCCTATTTTCCGCTAAGTGAAGAAAAAATTCCTTCGCTAGAAAGTTTGCAAAAAGGATGGCAATCACACAAAAAGAAAATTGTAAAATTATCCGAAAAGCTGCAGCGAAAAATACTTTTCACCGAATATGGATATCGCAGTATAGAGTACACAGGAAAAGAACCTTGGGATTCTAGTAGAAAAGGAAAAGTACTCAATTTAAAAGCACAAGAAATTGCGTTGCAAGCGTTGTTTAATGAATTTTGGAAAGAAGAATGGTTTGCGGGTGGATTTATTTGGAAATGGTTTCACAACTATAAAAAATCTGGTGGACGAGAAGATTTTCATTTTACACCACAAAACAAACCCGCGGAAATCACTGTCCGCGAACATTATAAAAAACACGAATGAACAAATTAAAAGCACTATTATATCTCACTATATGTTCAACGATACTTTCTTGTCAATCAGACGATGCTTTATCAGCGATCAATATAGAAAACACAGCAAAATTATCAGACATTATTGCCAATACCACTATTGAAAATGGCGCTGTCATAGCTTGTGCTGCAAGTGATGCGAACAATGCAGCTGTAGTCAATGTTTTTTATTATTTAGAAGAAGGCGCTACTAATGTGCAGTTTTTTGAAACCAATACAACAGCTGTTGATCAAAACGATTATAGCAACTACCGAAAGTTAGATTTACCATCAACAGCACTTTTTGAAGGGTTCATCTATCAGTTTACACGACCTTTTGCACAGGAACAATGGATTATCATTGCATTTGAGTTGGACGGTGAACTAAAACTCTCCAACCCAATTCGTACAAAAAATGTAACAAAACCAACGGTTTGGACAGATGTTGTTACGGTGAATCATGAAGTATCTAAAATGCCAAAATTTTCGTGGGAACACAATGCCAATGGTGATAATGCGATCTACTTTCAAATTGTTTCAACTGTAGATGATGGCTTGCTTTCTGGAACCTACACATTTGAAAATCAATTTCAATACTACAACACTTCCAACGTAGTTTTAAATATTTCGGAGGAAAATCCGCTCGGACTAACGGTTGACAATCCATATAAATTTACATTAATGGACGTAAGTGAAGATAATTGGGTAAATACAGTAATTCAGAGTATCTTTATAGCTGAATAGCTATGAAAAAAATACTTTTATTTATTACATTTTTCTTGATTGTCTTTAGCGTAACTGCGCAAGATAAGATTGTCTATGATGTAAAATTTCAAGGACAAAAAAAGAACAAAGTCGGGTTTTTAAGAAACTATGTTAGTGTCCGAAATGGCGATGTATTAGATTCGCTACAGTTGGAAAAAGATGTCATTCTCCTCAAACGTTTGGCGGGAGTTTCGCATGCATATTATCAAGTTTTCTATTCGCACGACAATCTGTATAATGTCTATTTTAATATTGAAGAAAACTTTACGCTCATTCCCAATGTCAATGTTTGGACGACGACCAATCAGCAGTTTGCCTATAAAGTAGGTTTGTATGATTATAATTTTTTGGGAAGAAATATCGCTTTTGGCGGATTTTATCAGAATAACGGATTTGACTCGTATGGAATCAATTTGCGCGCGCCAAACTTAATTACACGAAACTTCGGACTCGCCATTAATCACCAAAATTGGACGAGTGAAGAGCCACTGTTTTTCAACAACGGTTCAGCCAATTACAAATATAGCAACACCTCGTTTGAAGTATTGGCGCTATATCAAATTAACTTTAAAAACTTATTACAATTCGGACTCAACGTATTCAAAGAAGAATACAGTTACCTAAACGGATTAACTTCAGATGCCATTCCGCAAAGTCTTTCGCTCGACAAGCAAATGCTCAAATTAGTATATGAATTTGACGATTTAGATTACGATTATCAATACGTAGAAGGTGTTAAAAACACGTTCTATCTACAATATGTAACTACCGAAAATGATTTTCAAGACAATTTCTTAATTGGTTGGAGTGACTTTTTATACTTTAAACGTGTGGGCGAAAAAGGAAACTGGGCAAGTCGTTTTCGTTTTGGCCTTGCTTCCAATGACGACAGTCCATTTGCGCCATTTTCGGTGGATAACAATCTAAACATTCGCGGTGTCGGAAACATCATTGATCGTGGAACGGGAAGCATTGTTTTGAACTCTGAATATCGCTATACACTCTATGAAAAAGGTTGGTTTATTCTACAAGGAAACGGATTTATTGATGCAGGAACGTGGCGAAATCCAGGTGGAGACTTTGGCGATTTTGTAGATAGCAACAACTTTAGAATCTATCCTGGTGTCGGTTTACGATTCATACACAAACGTATCTTTAACGCCATTTTCCGAATCGACTACGGCTACGGAATCACCAAAAACGCAAGTCGCGGAATCGTCTTTGGAATTGGTCAGTATTTTTAATTCCCACGAAAGTGGGAATCTCATCCTGTTTACTCTGTCATTCCACACCTGATGCGGAATCCACTTTGAAAAAAATAGATTCCTGTCTTCACAGGAATGACTGGAAGTGTTTTTCCTATCAAATTCACTAAATTTGTTTATTAACTAGAACTCCAACACCATGAAAACCATCTTTTCTCTTTG
>CAZHSA010000237.1:0-6277 GCA_964535135.1 uncultured Kordia sp. | reverse complement strand
GAAATCTTACGACTTCTGAGTTTTCAAATAACCAATAATAACAATAAATAAAGAATAATTAAAAACTAAACGGTACTGCAGTACTAATATTGTCCCATGCTAGTATCATGCGAGCACCATCAGTTTCTTTTGTGAATGCAATAGAAAAATATTCTAAAGCATCAATTTTTTTAACAGGAACATCAAGACGAGCTATATCTTTATCTTCGTCATAATAATATGAACCCCAAATGTCCGTGTCTGAATTTATAATAACAGTCCAAGAATTTTTATTAGGAATGGTAAATAAACTATACGTTCCTGCTTTAATTTCTTGGTCTCCTAATTTTACATCTTTAAAAAAAGTAACTTCCGTAGCTTCATTAGCACCTGTACGCCAAATTTTCCCGTAAGGAACCAAACTTCCAAAAATAGTACGCCCTTTTTTCTGTGGTCTTCCATACACAACTTTGATCACAGGTGGCGCATTTCGTTTTGCTTTAAAATAACTGATATCATGCGGACTTTTATCTACATCACTGAATTTCTGCGCAGTGGCATCAATACTAAATAATAAGGAAATGATTAGAAATCCCGTGACTAAAAAATGCTTTTTCATGTTACAATTATTATGACATAAAAGTAGTAAAACTTCTTCTTAGGATTTTGTTAAACTTTCAAGTAAGATGTTAAAATTAAAGTCTACCCAAACAAATTACTAGCAAATATGTACGGGAAATCCGTATTTCTTTTTTACCATAATCATCAAATATAGCTACTCAAAATTTGATAGTTATTTGATAATAAGCTGTTTGTTGAAGTTTAAGCTTTTATTTGTATCGAATTTTTTGATGAAAACACGATACAACAAAGCGGGAAATCCGTTAAGGAAATCCCGCTTTTAAAATATGAATCGGAAACTAATTCGTATTTTAAGTTAACTGATCAAGCACTTTTTCAACATACTTTTCGGCACGCTTATCGCCACTAAGTGCTTTATTGATATTTGTAACTAAAGTTTTAGGATCCAATTCTTTATTCGTTAATCGTTTTCTTTTCATAATTAAATTTAGCGCAGTTAAAGCACTTTCTTCGTCTACAACATATTTACCATCTTTAACCGAATATTCAATCCTTACTGGTGTAGTACCCAACATAAAACCAGTACTTCTTTTTGGGCTATTGGCACCTTTAAACAAAGTAGCACTTAATGTACTCAAAGATGTAGTTGTGGAGGTTGATGCTACTGATCGCATACCAGTAATTAGGGCATTACTTGTTAATAGATTTTGAAACGGATCATTATACGGCGCATGTGTATTAATTACTTGCAATGCTTTACCGTTGGCAGTATTTAGACTATATGACAATTGATCAAAGTCTAAATTAGTTTGCGTCCCGCTATAGCTAGGATCAAATTGCGGATCTAAAAATGTACCTCTATGTTCAGCAGAAACTAACACGCGAGCCGTTTCTGGGTCAGAAAATGTCAACGGACTAAACGAATCTATGTTGGAGGTTAAGATTAACTCAGTATATCCTCTAATGGCTAAATCAGCAGTAGGAGACATAAATAAGTTTGCCAAATTAGGTAAAATAGCCACTGATGCTGTCTGGCCAGCAGGAATAAAAAGACAAGGCACATAATGCCCTAATTGTTTTCCAGCAATCTGTTCACCAGCACTTGTCATTGTAGTGTCAAAATCATTGTCGGCTGTAATGTCAAACGCCACTACATTATTTGTATCCGTAAATTCAGTGTTTATGCTATCTCCTCTGCCAATGTTTCTAACCGAAGTTCGAGTTCTCAATATGAGCTTAATATCTCTATTTTCAAGATTAGAGATTTCTAAAAAATAACCTTGTACTACGGTTCTGCCAACCTCTGCTGCAGGTCCAGTTACAGGTGCTATAGGTTTGTAAAGTAATTCAAAGTTGCTAATAATTGCCATGTGTAATGTGTTTTAAATTAATATGTATGTTTTGAAATTTTTCATAGTCAAATGGAATAGCTATTCTTTTAATATTGATACGACTATGTAAAATTTATATGACAAAACTAGGGCATGAAAAGCTGCGTTTAAAGTAGCAATCTATCAAGCGCATTCTTCATTTGATGATTGGTTTATCTGAATATATAATCAGATGAATCTTACTTATTTGAATTATGACTTTTAAACCAGTTTTTTTTAATGCTTTCTTTATAGGTTGAAAGTTTATAAGCGTTTTTTAAGTTTAAAAGCTTCAAAAAACAATTAAATAGTATTTTTTAGTTTTAAAATGTAAGTATAAATAGCTTTTATGTTTTTAAATTGAAACTTAAGCCTAATATTTGTACTGTAATTGAAAAAAAGAAAATTATGTGTGGAATTGTATGTGCCTTTGAGCTCAAAGAAAAAGCAGAAGAGTTACGACCTCAACTCTTAGAAATGTCGAAAAAAATCCGTCATCGCGGACCAGATTGGAGTGGAATTTACAGTGCTGAAAATGCAATCTTAACGCATGAACGTTTAGCAATTGTTGATCCAGTATCCGGAAAACAACCTTTATTCAGTGAAGATAAACAATTAATCTTGGCTGCGAATGGAGAAATATACAATCATAGAGAATTACGCAAACAGTTTGAAGGTTCATATAACTTTCAAACACAATCAGATTGTGAAGTGATTCTTGCCTTATACAAAGAAAAAGGAAGTACATTTTTAGATGAATTGAACGGAATTTTTGGTTTTGCATTGTATGACGAAAAAGAAGATGCGTACCTAGTGGCGAGAGATCACATGGGAATCATTCCTTTATATATCGGTTGGGATAAGCACGGAACGTTTTATGTAGCATCTGAATTGAAAGCTTTAGAAGGTGTGTGTAGCAAAATAGAAGTATTTCCTCCGGGACATTATTTAGACAGTAAAATTGGAGAACTCAAACAATGGTATCAACGCGATTGGATGGAGTATGAAGCGGTAAAAGAAAATCAAACAAGTATTGACGAACTCCGTGAAGCTTTAGAAGCTTCTATCCACAGACAACTAATGTCAGATGTACCTTATGGAGTATTACTTTCAGGCGGATTAGATTCGTCGATCACGTCTGCAGTCGCAAAAAAATATGCGCAAAAACGTATCGAATCAGACGATACAGCTGAAGCTTGGTGGCCACAATTGCATTCGTTCTCTATCGGATTAGATGGTTCGCCAGATTTAGCGGCTGCTAGAAAAGTTGCAGATCATATTGGAACCGTACATCACGAAATTACCTTTACCATTCAAGAAGGTTTGGATGCAATAAAAGATGTTATCTATCACTTAGAAACCTATGATATTACGACGGTGCGTGCGTCTACACCAATGTATTTAATGGCAAGAGTCATCAAATCTATGGGAATCAAAATGGTATTATCGGGTGAAGGTGCTGACGAAATTTTTGGAGGCTACTTATACTTCCATAAAGCACCAAGTGCTGAAGAATTACACAAAGAAACTGTTCGTAAACTAGACAAATTATACCAATATGATTGTTTACGTGCCAACAAATCATTGGCAGCTTGGGGAATAGAAGGACGTGTGCCTTTCTTAGACAAAGAATTTATGGATGTTGCTATGCGCATCAATCCAAAAGATAAAATGATCAACGGCGAACGTATGGAAAAGTGGGTATTGCGTAAAGCATTTGAATCGTACTTGCCAGAAAGCGTTGCTTGGAGACAAAAAGAACAATTTAGTGATGGTGTAGGCTACAACTGGATTGATACCTTAAAAGAATTGGTAGAAAGCGAAGTATCCGATGAGCAATTGGCAAACGCAAAATTCCGTTTCCCAGTACAAACACCAAGAGCAAAAGAAGAATATTACTATCGCAGCATCTTTGAAGAACATTTCCCATCGGAAACGGCTTCATTAACAGTGCCATCGGTACCATCTGTAGCATGTAGTTCGGTAACCGCTTTGGAATGGGATGAATCTTTCAAAAACATGAACGATCCATCGGGTAGAGCCGTAGCGAATGTGCATGAGGAAGCGTACTAAGTTTACAATTGAAACGAGTCGTCATTTCGAGTGATTTTTTGGAATAAAAAGAAGAAAAATTGTATCGAGAAGTGCTATGGAAAATAAATAGATTCCTGCCTTCGTAGGAATGACAAAAAGTATTAAACTGAGACACACATTTTTCAATTACATATTTACAAAAGCGTCATATACAACTGTATGGCGCTTTTATTTTTTAGTGCCTTTTCGCCAAAAATAAACAGCTAAATAGACAATCCCGCATGTTACGGCAAAAGCCATCATGGTTAAATAAGTGCGTTGTGAAGCAATATCAGGAGCATCAGAATTTAGAATTCGCATGGTTTCAGGAATTGCGCCAAAAGCGGTAATGATTATGCAAAAAATAGCTAATCTTTTGTAAGCAACTTTACTCATAAAAATAATTTTTGATAAGATAAGAAAATGTATCTTTAAAATATGAAGCTCCAACTGACGATACACAATTTTGAATTACCACTGCAGCATCCGTTTACAATTTCTCGGTATACAGTTACGGTGCAAAAAACGGTGGTGGTTGCTATTTCAGATGGAATGTATACTGGCTACGGAGAAGCAACGGTGAACCCATATTACAATAGTACTGTTGAAAGTATACAGGCTTCCGCCAGAAGTGTTTCAGCGATACTTGAAGCTTTAGAAGAACAAACACATCCAACCAAACTCTGGGAACTTCTTGAACCAAAATTACAAGACAATTATTTTGCGTTGTGTGCGATTGATTGTGCCTATTGGGATTTGTACGCAAAGCAACAACAAAAACCATTGCGCCGTTTTTGGAGTGAGCACGATGTGAAGCTTCCAAAAACAAATTTCACCATCGGAATTGATGCTATTCCAGTCATGCAATCAAAGATTCAGCAAACACCTTGGCCTATTTATAAAGTCAAATTAGGAACACAAAACGATGTGGAAATCATACAAAAACTTCGTGAAGTCACAGATTCCGTTTTCCGAGTCGATGCCAATTGCGCTTGGACAGCAGCAGAAACATTAAAAAATGCTGAAATTCTCAAAAAACTCGGTGTCGAATTCATAGAACAACCTTTACAAGCCGATAATTGGAAAGGCATGGAAATACTCAAAAAAGAAAGCGCATTGCCGATCATTGCAGACGAAAGCTGTCAAAAACTAGCGGATGTTTTAAACTGTGCAAAAGTGTTTCACGGTATCAATATCAAACTGATGAAATGTGGTGGCATTACGCCAGCGTTGCAAATGATACACATCGCGAAAGCGAAACAGTTAAAAATCATGGCAGGCTGCATGACGGAATCTACAATTGGAATTTCGAATCTCACACAACTAGCACCTTTGCTAGATTATATAGATGCCGATGGCGCGTTATTATTACAAAACGATATTGCTTCGGGCGTTCGTTTTAATCATGGTGAAATTAACTATGCTACTGGCAACGGATCAGGCGCAATACTGTTGTAAAAACAGATTATTTAGGTCTTTTAGTAACGGACTTTTCTGTAGAAGTCATTAGTATATATCAAATCATAACGTTTTCTTAAAACCTGTAAAAAGGCATGTTTTTTGTGATTTAAAAAAGTGTAAACAGCACGTTTACAACACTTTTGAATTAACATTAAAACCATTTTTATGAAAAAAATTACGTTATTTATTCTCGTCTGTTTTTTTAGTTCCCAATGCATCTTTTCCCAAGATGACACAAATGATTCGTACAGCTATGATCCGCTTGAAAAAGTTGATGTCAGTCTGGGCGGCGGTGTTTTTATGCCGCTTGGCGATTTAGGTCAATACTTCGGAACCGCCCCTTTTTTTGATTTGGGTGTAGATTTTAACTTAAGGCGAAAAAGAGCCGTTGGACTTTCGTTGCAATTTGTAATTCCCAATCAAAAAGATGATTTTTTGTACAGGCGTACCATTGATACGATTCAAGTAAAAAGTACCATGATGTTTAATGTATTAGTCAACTTTAAAAAGAGTCTCGCGACTTCAGACAAAGGACAATTTGATATCAAATTGGGTATCGGAGGATCTATGATTACAACGGATGCTAGAAATCCATTTTACTCGGGTCAAGAAGGAGAAACTAAATATGAAACGGTTGGCGCTATTCTATTTGCGCCTGGATTGGAATATAAACATTCCTTTAATGACGATGCACAATTTATAGTTGGTGTTAGTATGCATTATGCGCCTTATAAAGTAGAAGGTGCGGTGCGGGAAAATATTGGCGGCTTGGCACTAGTGCCCCAAATAGCCTATATCTTTTAATATAAAAA
>CAZHSA010000236.1:0-6285 GCA_964535135.1 uncultured Kordia sp. | reverse complement strand
GTTAGAAACGTGAACTAGCAGTTGTAAAATTGAACTGACGCAAATTTGAACTAGCGTTATTTCTTTTTGACTTCGTTTGACCACTTGTCTGTCAGCTCTATATATGAATATGGAAGTGCTGAAGGTTGCTCTTTGAGTTGATTGTTGTAGAAAGCGCGCTGCAAGATGTCTTCTATAAGGTAGTCTTCATGATTGGATTCTGGCTTGAATTCTTTTTTGAGAGAGATGTCGAATAAGTTTGCCGTTGTATTGTACCAAAAAGCTTTCCAACCGCTTCGAAGTCGTTTTACAAGCTTGAATGCAGTTTCGCCAGTTTGTCGGTGAATTAGCTTTACTAATATTTGCCCTTCCGTTTTGGTGAGCTTTTTTAGTTTGCCCGTGAGTTCTTCTTCAATGAATTTTTGAATTCTTCTTGTGTATTTTCTTCGTTGCGATTTAGATTTTATTTTTGCCAGTCGTTGATTGAGTTTTACTAAACGTTCTGCTGCCAATTTTGCGTAGGGATATACTTTGAGTGTTTTTCTACGAAGAATGAGATACCGAATGCGCTCTTCTTTGGAAGTGAATTTTAGTTTGTTGAATACTATTACCTCATCTAACTCAATAGAAGTCCGCGCAATGGAGTCTCCTTTTATGATAAATGGCTTTACTTCTGTACTGTCTTGCGAAAAGATTTGGGCTTGACTGACAAAAGATATGAGTAATATGATAAAACTTATTTTTTTCATGTAGGTTACTGAAATTTTACCAAATTTTATACCAAAAGTAATAATTCATTCTGTTATAACTATTATATCTGTTTTAATATTGCTATTTTCGTTTGAATTAAATTAAAAATTTATGGCAAAAAAGAAAATTATTAATAAAAAGTCAATGACTTTTTTAGAAAAATATTTGAATAATGCAGCTCCAACTGGATATGAGTGGAATGGACAGAAGATTTGGATGGATTATTTGAAACCTTATGTTGATGAGTTTATTACAGACGCTTATGGTACCGCTGTCGGCGTTATTAATCCGAAAGCAAAATACAAGGTTGTAATTGAAGGACATGCAGACGAAATTTCGTGGTATGTGAATTATATTACTGATAATGGATTGTTGTATGTGATTCGAAATGGAGGAAGCGACCATCAGATTGCGCCTTCGAAGTGGGTAAATATCCATACGAATAAAGGAATTGTGAAAGGTGTTTTTGGATGGCCAGCCATACATACAAGAAATAGAGCAAAGGAGGAACCACCGAAGTTAGATAATATTTTCATTGATGTTGGTTGCTCTACGAAGAAAGAAGTGGAAGCCTTAGGCGTACATGTAGGTTGCGTAATTACGTATCCAGATGAGTTTCACGTGTTGAATAAAGACAAGTTTGTGTGTAGAGCTATTGATAATAGAGCTGGTGGTTTTATGATTGCCGAAGTAGCACGCTTGTTACATGAGAATAAAGTAGAACTACCTTTTGGTTTGTATATTACAAATTCTGTACAAGAGGAAATTGGTTTGCGCGGTGCAGAGATGATTACACAAACGATTCAGCCAGATGTTGCCATTGTAACAGATGTTTGCCATGATACTACCACACCAATGATTAATAAGAAAACACAAGGAGAAACGAAAATGGGCGACGGACCTGTGATTTCATATGCTCCTGCGGTTCAAAATAGATTACGTGAACGCATTATAAAAACTGCTGAGAAGAAAGGAATTCCTTTCCAGCGTATGGCTTCTAGTCGTTCAACAGGAACTGATACAGATGCGTTTGCCTACAGTAATGGTGGTGTTCCTTCAGCTTTGATTTCACTTCCGTTGCGTTACATGCACACTACGGTTGAAACTGTACATAAGAATGACGTAGAGAATGTGATTCGTTTGATTTACGAAACATTATTGACCATTAAAGAAGGAGAAACGTTTAGTTATTTTGACTAAGTTAATTCTTTTACACTTATATAAATGCGGCACTTCATCTATCTGAAGTGCCGTATTTTTTTATTTAAAATTTATAAATCCAACATTATAATTCATGAATTGTAAGCACTATCTTTTTTTTTAGCAACTAACTTTATATAACTTTAAAGTAGTAAACATTAAAACTACTATTATGAAAAAAAAGAATTTAAAAAACTTGTCATTAAACAAGAAATCTGTTTCAAACTTAAACGAAGATTTAATTACCGGAGGAGATGTTAGCATCGGGAAATTTACTTTAGGTTGTACTGACGGCTGCACGCCTTTTCAAACTGCATGGAATTGTTCAAGAGGTAATTGTACGGGCGATTGTGACGGCGGAGCATCTTATATTTGCTCTGATGTTTGCTCTCGTGTTTGCTAGAGACACTTGTTATTTTCAAAAAGTATTTTATTGAGAATGAAAAGACTTTTAAAGTAGTAAAGCCGTTTCAATGTATGTTGAAACGGCTTTTATGGTTTTATGGAGATGATCTGTTTTGCTAGATTCTTTTTAAAGTAAAACAGAACTTCTAGCCAGCTTTTATCTTTTGATCTTTTTCTGTGTTTTGATTCCGTATTTGTCAAATAAATAGACTAAAGATGTCATCGTGGCTGCTCCTAATTCCAATTCGCGCTTGTTCACAGCATCAAACGTGTCGTTAGCTGCATGATGGTGATCAAAATAACGTTGCGAATCTGGACGTAAGCCTGCCAATACAATTTGATCGTCTTTTAAAGGTCCGATATCTGCACCGCTTCCTCCTTTTTCAAAGTAATGAATAAGATACGGTTTAAAGAGTTGTCGCCAACCTTGTACTTGTTTAAAGTTTTCTTCAGAACAGTCAAACGAGAAACCTCTTGGTGTAAAACCGCCTGCGTCACTTTCTAAAGCAAAAATGTGCTTCTCCCCTTTTTCTTTAGCAACTTCGGCATATTTGCGTCCGCCACGCAAGCCGTTTTCTTCGTTCATAAATAATACGACTCTAATGGTACGTTTTGGCTGATATCCTGTTTTTTTAATCAAACGCAGCACATCCATACTTTGTACAACTCCGGCTCCATCATCGTGCGAACCATCTCCTAAATCCCAAGAATCTAAATGTCCACCAACAATGATGATTTCATTTGGAAATTCAGTTCCTTTGATTTCTCCAATGACATTGTGCGACAATACATCTTCATATTGTTTGCAGTGTTGCGAAAACATAAATTTTGTGTTCGGATTCGATTTGAGTTGTTTGCTCAATAATTCAGCACCATTGGTGCTAATTGCCGCTGCTGGAATTCGATCGTCCACTGGCATATCGCCGTAACTCATGCTTCCCGTGTGTGGATAATCGTCTAAACGTAAATTCATAGAACGTACCACTACACCAACTGCTCCATACGTAATTGCTTCTTTGGCTCCTGCATACCGCTGATCTACACAACCGCCATACGCTTCAAACGTACTAATCAAATCTGCTTGCATTGGACGATTGTAAAACACGATTTTTCCTTGTATTTTTTCTTTTCCGAGCGATTTTAAGTCTTCAAAGTTTTTTACTTCAATGACTTCTGCTTCAATCCCGCCATTTTTGGTTGCTACCGAACCGCCAAGCGCACAAATTGGCACTTGCACTTTATTGTTTCCGTTAACAATGTAGGCTTCTTCAGCTTTTCCGCGTTCCCATTTTGGCACCATCACCTCTTGTAGCCACACGTTGTCCAAGCCTAAGGCTTCTAATTCCGCTTTGGTATATTGTACGGCTTTGGCTGCGTTTTCTGAACCTGAAAGTCGTCCGCCAATATTGTTAGACAGATGATCTAGCCACGCATAACTTTGTCCGTCGAGTAATGAGGTTGAATATATGCTTTTTACTTGCTTTTCATCAGCATTTTGTGCGAAACCAATCGCGCAAACTATATATAATAGTAAAGAAAATTTCTTCATTGCAGCGTATTTTGTTTTATTCTGATTTGAGTTCATTTTTGTATAATTCCAGATTTGCTTGAATTTCTTCGTCTAATGCTGGTGGTTGAATGTCCGAGTATTCTTTGAGTGTATCATGAATAATTTTTGCCACAATCAATCGTGCTGTGGGTTTGTCATCGGATGGAATGGTATACCAAGGTGCATGGGGTTTGCTGGTTTTATTGATCGCATCTTCATAACATTCTTGATATTTGTCCCAAAGTCTACGTTCTTTTAAATCGCTTGGAGAGAATTTCCAGTTTTTTTCTTTGAGTTCTAAGCGGCGAAGCAATCTGTTTTTTTGTTCATCCTTAGAAATATTCAAGAAAAACTTAAAGATAATGGTTCCGTTTTCGGCAATGTGCTTTTCAAAGTTATTGATTTGCTCAAAACGTTTCGCCCAAAAATCATCATTTACATCTTCTACAGAAGTGATTGAAGGAATATTTTCGCCTAAAATATAATACGGGTGCACACGCGTTACCAATACATTTTCATAGTGTGTTCGGTTAAAAATTGAAAACTTTCCTCTTTCTGGCAAGGCAATATAATGACGCCATAAATAATCGTGACGCAATTCCAATGTAGTTGGTACTTTAAAACTGTGTACTACGACTCCACGCGAGTTAAAATCTTTAAAAACTTCTCTAATTAAGCTGTCTTTTCCTGCGGAATCCATTCCTTGCAAACAAACGAGCACGCCATATTTTCCGTGCGCATACATCGTATCTTGCAGTTCTCCTAGCGCTTCTCGGACATCTTCCAGTTCTTTTTTAATTTCTTTTTTGGATTCTCCAAGATCAAATCCGGTACTTATATCACTTAGTTGTATAGGTTCTGTTACTTTAAAAGTGTTTTTGTCAAAATGCTTCATACATTGGTATTTTTCTTTGAAGGCTCAATATACGGATTGTCCATCACTTTTTTTGTAGTTTAGCCGTCACAAATTATCTGTATTGCATTATGAAACAACAAAATTTGGCATTGATTTTCTTTTTGTGTGTGAGTTTTTCTCTCTTCGCGCAAAGCGATCAAGATTCGATTCCTGCATTTAGTAAAAACGGAATTTCCAAACCTAGCATTCTGTCTACCAATCCATTTGGGGTTTTTATTTCTCGATTGAATCATAATTTTAAGCTGAGAGCGACTCGTAAGATGGAGATTGATATTACGCTTGAAAGCGGAAATGTTTGGGGACCAAATGTAAAAACGTATATTCCAAACGATCCCGCATTGCAACGTGAAATGAGCACACGAGAATGGTTTAGCCGACAGTATTTTATTGATGAAACACAGATTGACGCAGGCTATTTTGAGATTGAAACGGATGGTGTGATTAAAGGTTTACGTGGCAATTTGACCATTCCGACGACAAAAAATCAAGAATTAATTGTTGGTTTTAGAGCGTTTGTATTGACCAACGGAAAGTTTCCACTCTCAACATTAACTACAGATCGTTTTATTGAGTTTTTTCATGATAATATAGCTGGTGGTGATGATCCTTTTGACAGACGCGTTTTTGGATTGGATCGTGCCAAGTTTTTATATACTGATCGTAATGGCAGAAGTTTTGATTTAGGCAATGGTGATTTTTTAACTGCCGGTTTGGAAACACATTACTACTACTATCCTACGTTTTTGAACGAAAAGAAGTTCTACTTTAATTTGGGCGCGCATGTAGGAACAAACCTTTCAAAGTACAATATGTCTATGGATATTGGCGCTTCTGCAGCTGGTGTAAAACAGTTTGACCTCAACGACCGTAATTTTATGTTGTTTGGTTTAGGTGCGAATGTACTACGAAAAAACGCTATTGATTTACAAAGTGATAATTTCGATTTTGGAACGAACGATTTTATTGGAAGCTTTGAAGCGAATGCAGAGTATACGTTTGTTTCCAAAGGAAAAACCTATCATTCTTTCGGGTTGAATTATTATGCACAAACAAGTTTGCATCAAAAAGACGAAGACGATTATAATATTTATGTACGTGATGATGATTCCACAAATTCTTGGGGACACGGAACGCGGCATTTGTATAAAAATAATGACTATTGGACGTTTGTATACACGTTTACACGAAAAATTTCAATGTCCTTTTATATACAACAAGATTTTACGGTGAATAATAATCCGGATTTACAGACTGGTGTGAGTGTGAAGTTTGGAATTTAGATATGCTTTGCTTTTAGATCGCTATCGCTGTTAGACCGCGTTTTGCGCTTTTAGACTTATTCCTTCGGAATCTTTTAGACATGATTCGTCTTAGTATTTTAACTGGAATTTTCAATCGTTTTACTGCTTGACTAATTCCTAATGCCCAAAACCTGATACCTAGAGTTTTGGCATGCTTGCTTTTAGATCGCTATCGCTGTTAGACC
>CAZHSA010000235.1:0-6289 GCA_964535135.1 uncultured Kordia sp. | reverse complement strand
ATTTCTTTCCCTTTTCGCGTTTTGTATTCTCGTACATCTTGGCTGTGACCAGGATTTTGCGCATTTACTGACAAACTAAAAAAGAGCGTTACTAAAAGTCCTAAGAAAATTGGTTTTACTTTCATAATGATATTATTTTATGGTTAATGTCGTAGTAGTTATCAATTAACATGCCAAAAAATAAAATTAGATTTTCTCAATATCTTTAAAATCAACCAAATACCTTTGTTTGCAATTATTGAAAGTGATTTTAAAATTTTTAAGTATACAGTATATTTCTTTTGTTTTTGAGATAAAACGTGTTCTTATGTATCTCGATGTAACCCGAACGTTAACTTTATGCTAAAACTCTTCGAATTCCACTAAATTCATTCAAAAAGGCAAAGAATTTCAGTATTTTTATAAGAAAAGTAGCTTTTTAAATAAAGCCGCTTCTTTCTTTACTAAGTTTTGCTTTTAATTATATCATCCATGAAAACACAAATCACGTTGTTAGTATGCTTTCTTTCGTTGAGCGTTTTTGCTCAAAATATTAAAGGTGTTGTGTTGGATGCAACAACTAAAGAAGGAATTCCAGCTGCGCATATTGCTGTAGATAACACAGTGTTAGCTGTGACAAATGATGAAGGTGTGTTTGAATTGAAACGAAACTCAAAAAACGATCAAGCAAATACTATTTTCATTTCTCATTTGGGTTATATTACGCAAGAAGTACAAATTTTGAGCACGCAGAAAGAAAAATTGACAGTGTATTTAATTCGTGAAAACAAGGAATTAAAAGAAGTATTCATTGACGCCAAAAAGAAACTACAAGCTAAAATTAAGTATACAGAAAGCGCCTCTTTAGAGAAAGGGTTATACGATTTTGCTTCGGGAATTCACAACGGAAAAATATATGTTGTCGGTGGCGAAAATTCTAAAAAAGTAGATCGCTTTAAAGCTGCAGTGCGCGCTACGAATGACAAGTTTATTGAACCAACGTTTGACAACCTTATGAGTCAAATGGATTTTGTGTCGGGTTCTATTGAAAATATTTCGGGAGCCATGATGCTATATGATATTGAGAACGATACTTGGACAACTTCTGATATCGAATTTAGAGAAAGAACAGCTCATAATTTGCACATTCACCAAGATGAAATTTATGTGATGGGCGGCAAAAGAATGGCAGGAAATAATGTATATCTGGATGATGTTATTGAAATTTACAATCTCAAATCGGACGTACTTAAGGAAGATACGCCAAATCCGCATCAAGCGGTAAATTTTGCCTCTTTTTTGTATGGTGATTATTTGATTCTGATGGGCGGCATCAAAAAGATTAACAAAAGAGGTCAGAAAGAATACACCAAAGACATTCACTTTTACAATATGATTTCTGGTTTATGGTATAAATTAGGTGAAATGCCCGCCGCAAAAGAAACACAAGGTGTGCTTATTAATGATGTTATTTATTTGATAGGCGGATTTAACAAGAGACCGTTTAATACCATCGAATCTTTTAATTTAAAGACTGGAAAATGGTATATAGAAGGTGAATTGTTTAAAAGTATGGAACGACCAACTATTACAAATGACGGAAATACTATCTACATTTATAACGAACAAAGAATTTCTACTTATAATGTTGTTACAAAAGAACTCAATGAGTATCTGATTGATTTAGATATTGAATCGGCAGCCATGTTTTATTATAACGAGCGTTTGTATTTTATTGGCGGAAATATACAAGATGATTTTCACAGCGTTCCGTCAAAAAAAGTATTTCGAATTGACGTGAATGAATTTTCAAAAACACGCATCCGTAACGCTAAGAAAACACAACGAAAAGGCAATTCTTAAATCGCGTTAGATTTTGACTTTTTTATTCAACTAGTGTAAAAAGTGGTTCCGTTCCAAAACCACCACCAATTTGTATGATGCCTTTCTCTTTGGAATAATAGAGTGTTTTTCCATTCGACTCAAAGAGATACGTGTTTGTATAAGTTCCTTCTTCAAGCGCAATAGATGAGTATGATAGATCCGAATATTGATACGTATCATCCATTTCTAAAAAACAACCACCCAAAAATATTCTGAGTTCAAAACTCTCTTCTCTGGTAGCGTTTATAGTAACAATTCCGTTATAACAATTTGTAGCATCTGAAAATGTGTATTCTCCGTATTCTACATAAATGTTTGCTTTAGGTCCATACGAAATAAAACTAGATCCGCTTTGTCTGCCATCTTCATGTCTGAATTCTTTGAAATTTACAGTTAACGTGACAATTTCGTCTGTACTGACGTTTTTTAGTTTGAATGTATCTCCAACTTCAAAAAGTAAAAATTCTCGGTCTTCATCCGCTAAGTTGAAGTAAATATTATTTGGCTTACAAGATTGTAACTGAATGGTTAGTAGTAGTATGAAAAAAGACAGCTTACTTCTCATATTATTGATTCCTATTTTTTTTAATTCGTACTGTTTTTTAGTTTGTATTTAGATAGTTCGCGTTAGGGATAGGAGCAAGTTACCGTGTAACGCGGATAGCCCGACCACGTGTGGGAACGCCCAAATTACTATTTTACACCAATTAAACTATAAAATTGGTATTAATTATACTTTTTAGGTGCTTTTCGCTTTTTGGACGCTTGCTCATACACATAAGCAAACGCTAGCAATTTATTTTCCGTAAAGGGTTTTCCAATAAACGTTAATCCTTTTGGCTCGCCTTTTTCGGTATAGCCCATCGGAACAGTCAACGCCGGATATTCCGCCACCGCCGCAAATGCCGCATGATAGTTATTGATGGATAAAACGCCGTCTAAATTGTGTGTTTCCATTGGTGTATTGAAAAAGGTTTTGCCGTTTTCATGCAATGTTTTTTTCATATCTGAGAATTCTTTTTTGGAAGCTTTGTCGTTAACGATTCCGTAGAATAATTTTTGTCCATATGGCATTGCTTTCGCAGAATCTTTCTTGTTGAAATCTATCACATCTTGTACCGATTTGAATGAAAGTGCTTTGTTTCCGTGCGTTGAAAAATATACAGGCAGATCTTTTTTCATATCCAAATTCAACAAATTGATGAATTTTGGCAAGCCCACTTGTGGCGTTTCTATTTCGATAATTTCGGCACCTTGTTTTTTTAGCACATCTAATGCTGCTACATATAAAGAATCTTCCAACAAACGCTTGATAGCACCAAAACGCTTTCCTTTGAGTGAAGCATTGCCACTTTTGATGGTATTGTAATAGTAACTTCCAGCATATTTGAATGATTTGCTTTTAGCATCTGTTGTATCATATCCGTACAAGCTTGCTAAAAGAATGGCATTGTCTAACACATTTTTAGTCATCGGTCCAGGTGTGTCTAAGGTACTGGAAATTGGGACAATTCCTGAGCGACTCAACAATCCGATAGTAGGTTTGAGTCCTACAACTGAGTTTTGACTGGAAGGTGATAAAATAGAACCGGCAGTTTCAGTTCCTACAGCGGCTACGGCAAAGTTTGCGGCAATAGAAACGCCACTTCCAGAACTCGATCCGCCCGTGTCATATATTTTTCTTCCGTACGGATTTAACGTTTGTCCGCCAATAGCACTGTAGCCACTTGGGCAATCGCCACAGAAAAAATACGCCCATTCACTTAAATTGGCTTTTCCTAGAATGATAGCGCCATCATTTTTTAATCGTTTTGTGATGAATGCATCATTCGTCATATTATTTTTGAGAGCAACTGCGCCAGCCGTTGTTGGCATGTTTTCGGTATTGATATTATCTTTTAATAGAATTGGCATTCCGAAAATGAGCGGCTTTAATTTTTTGTTTAAAAAATCACGATCGCGTTGTTTTGCTATTTCAATACTCTTTGGATTGATGCTGATGACAGAATTTAACGACAAATCGTTGTCTCGATCGTATTTTTTTATTCTGTAAATATAAAATTTAACAAGTTTCTCATACGTAAACACGCCTTGTGTTCGACTTTCTTGCAATTCGATGATATTTTTTTCAAGAATATACGGTTTTAAGCGTTGATATTCAGCTTCGGTGAAATCTGCCATCTGTTTGGAAACCGAACTCCAAACATCCTGATTTTCAATATTTTTAGAATCTAACACTTTAAACTCTCTGAACTCTTTGACGCTGATATCTGAAATATCATTTTCACTTTGTGCTTTTTTTTGGGTATGACAAGCTATTGATGAAAATAGAGCGAGTACGAATATAATTTTCTTCATTTTGATGCGTTATTTAAGGATATAAAGATACAATCAAAAAGTTTAACTGTTTGGATTCTTGATTTTTTAGCTTCTAAATGTCATACTCTTTATTGTTTTTATATATTTGTCATACACGAAAAAAAAATTTTATGAGAAAAGTAGTTTTACTTCTACTGATCGGATTTGTTTTCTCATGCTCAGATGAGGTACAAATTCCAGAGATAATACAACCATGCCAACCTGTAGCTGCTTCTTTTGCTTCAGATATTACTAGCAATTCAGCCCGACTTAATTGGTGTGGAAGCGTTAATGATGCCAACGAATGTTTACCTGTTTCGGGCGTTACATGGGTTGCTTCATGGGGAACTCCAGGATTTGATCCAGATGCAGGTACCATTATCAATACTACAATGACGAGTGCCAACATCAACTTATTGTCTCCACAGACTACGTATGAGTTTTATGTAAAGTCTGATTGTGATTTAGCCAACAATGATTGGTATGGCCCTTTAGCATTTACAACATCGTGTCCAGCACCTACAAATTTAGGCGCTACAGATATTACACAAACTACCGCTTTATTAACTTGGACGCCAGCTGCAAGCGAAATTGCTTGGGAAGTGAAATTTGGCTTAGTCGGATTTAATGTAGAAGAAGCGGATTCATTTGCTACTGGAAATAGCACACAATATCCTGTTGCTAATTTACAACCAAATAGTGAATATGAATTTTATGTGAGAGCAAATTGTAATGCAACTACTGATGGAGATCAAACAGGAAGCTTTAGTGCATTTACAGGTCCATTCCGATTTGCAACCTGCTTGCCACCGTTAAACTTAACATATGATACCGTAACACAGAATTCAGTTACTGTTGATTGGGATTCAAATTCGCAAACTATGTGGGAAGTAAGTTATGGCGAAGCTGCCACATTTACACCAGATAGCGGAACTATTGCTTCTGTTGGGAATTCTAATTTTACTGCTACAGGTTTATGTCCAAACACAACATATACGTTTGCCGTGAGAACTTTATGTAGTGCAACTACGCAAAGTCCTTGGTTAACTTTTGGAAATGTAACAACACCTGCACTCGGCTATACAGGAATGTATACGTATGAAGAAATTGCCAATACTGACGAACTTATTTTTGGAGATGCTGCAACTGTTGATATTGTAAGTGTTTCAGATACGGAACGAAGCATTACGGTAAAGTATTTAGCGAATTTAGATGTGATGAATACACAACCAACCATGACGTTTAACTTTACACTCAACTGTGATGGCACTGTAACAGTTACTGACGATCAAGATACGAACTTCAGTTGTGGTGGTGACAATGTTTTATTAGGTCAAGGAACGGCAGTTCCGTCATCTTATAACTTGGTAGATGACACTACGATTGATATTCGATTTGTAGAAGATACAGGAAGCGCCATGTGTGTAAATACGCCTTTATCGGAAGTTGTGATTCGATTGACGAAATTATAATCTTCTAGAAAATATAGATATAAAAAAAAGCTGCAAAATTTGCAGCTTTTTTTTATGAAAATCTTTCGTTAGAGTTTACAACTCAAACAATCATAATTATGTATTTATTTCTTGAAGAACGAATCTACAAATTCGTATTTGTTGAAGACTTGTAAATCTTCGATGCCTTCACCAACACCAATATATTTTACTGGAATTTGGAATTGATCAGAAATTCCGATGACCACGCCACCTTTGGCAGTTCCGTCTAGTTTTGTTACAGCCAATGTCGTTACTTCTGTAGCCGCAGTAAACTGTTTAGCTTGCTCAAATGCGTTTTGTCCGGTAGAACCATCTAATACTAATAAAACGTCGTGTGGAGCGTCGCCAATTACTTTTTGCATTACTTTTTTGACTTTCGTCAATTCTTTCATCAAGTTGACTTTATTGTGTAAACGTCCTGCGGTATCAATAATGATGACATCTGCATCTTGTGACACACCTGATTTTAAAGTATCAAATGCTACAGAAGCTGGATCGCTTCCCATGCTTTGTTTTACAATCGGTACGCCTACTCTATCTGCCCAAACTTGTAATTGATCAATGGCAGCAGCTCT
>CAZHSA010000234.1:0-6307 GCA_964535135.1 uncultured Kordia sp. | reverse complement strand
AGTACGATTTGTGGCACTCATTGAATCAAAACATTAAGATTGAACCGTATCACGATATTCCGTATTTGTTGACGGTTCACGATGTAAACTTTATTGAAGAAGAATCAAGCAACATGAACCACGAACGTAATGTTCGTTTTCGTGAAAAACTGGCACGCAGCAACGCAATTACGTATATTTCAAATTTCGCAAAACAATCTACACACCAATATTTTGACGTACCAAACGTTCCTGAATATGTTATTTACAACGGAAACCCGATTCGTGAAGTGACGCTTCCTGAAAACTATCAACCAAAATTAGTATCTGAAAGACCGTATTTGTTTAGTATTGGCGAATTTACACCGCGCAAAAATTTTCACACCTTAGTGGACATGTTAGCGCAACTGCCTGATTATAATTTGATCCTTTCGGGAAATAACAATACCGAATACGCTGCTGGAAAATTGGCAGAAACCATTCAAAAATACAAGTTACAAAATCGTGTAATTATTACAGGGAAAATTGGCGATATCGACAAACAATATTACTTACAAAACTGTGCCGCTTTTGTATTTCCGTCCTTGCGAGAAGGTTTCGGAATTCCACCAATAGAAGCCATGCGATTTGGGAAACCTGTGTTTTTATCTAACAAAACATCCTTACCAGAAATTGGTGGCGAACACGCTTTTTTTTGGGATCATTACGATGCTGAATATATGGCAAGCGTTTTCAAAAAAGGAATGGATACGTTTGAAGCCAATAAAGAAGTCTACGAAAAAGCATACATCAAACGTGCAAAAAGCTTTGATTGGAATGCTACTGCCAAAGAATATGAAAAAGTATATAGAAGCCTTTTGGGTTGTTAGTTTTTTGATCTTAGGACTTTAAAAAAAGTATAAAACTTCACTAAAAATAGTATTGAACTGGATATACATAACTTTGCAAGTGACATGTATTTCCTAAAAGTAAAAATAGATGATCGGTCCATTATCAAAAGAATTATAAAGTACTAAGCATTCTCCTAACTTTTAGTTTTCATTTTCAAGCATTTTTTGATGGTTCAAAAAAAAAATATCAAAAAGTCACGCAACCTTTTCAACACTTCTACATCTTTGAAATATAAAGAAGTTTTTACACAAAGAAATACAACATATATTTAATTTGAGACAAGTATCAATGTCTTAATTTTATTTAGTTTTTAGGCGAAATACCATTGTTGCGAAAGTGACAATGGTATTTTTTATAGTTTAAAAATCGGCTTCACCCAATGTTCTACCTTGTATTTGGAAAGAATAGTTTCGTCAATGTCTACATATGCTGATGTCACAAAATTTTCTGGAATTTCTATGTTGTTTTCGTCTACGACGAGAATGTTTTGCGGATGATAAAAATTATAATTGATATATCTTTATTTTGGAGTTAGTTTTTACGATGTCCCAACGTTTCAAAAGATGTAAAGTGATAAACCAACTTGTTCGGTGTGTTGAATTTCCACAATAATCTTTACTTTTTGAATCATTTGTGAAACTTCTTGAATGCTTTTTGTGTGGTGATGATTTCTACGTATTTCGCAGGCATGCCATTTCCATTGAAGACTTGAATATTATACATCCATCCGCGTTGTTTCAAATATGTTGCTAAATTCTCCAATAATGGAAAACGGTAATCGTTGGTAGAAATATTAAAAAAATGATCTTCAAATACTACGTGATTGCTTTCTTCAAAAATACAATTCGTCAAAAAAAAAATAAGTTGTACTTCTCAACGTCCAATCGGTCATACTGACTTTTTTGGCTAGTTTCTTAAATCAAAAATTTTAGATTTCGACGCAACCTTTTCTTAAAATCTACATCTCAACAGTAGATATTAAAACTAATACCACTATGAAAAAATTACTAATTACCACATTTCTCCTAGGAATCTTATCTGCCTGTAATGTTGATGATGTTGAATCAGATTTAACCGTTGTAAACGCAGAAGAAGTTGCACAACAACAAGACAATTGTACGCCCGATACGGCGAATCCGCCATCCATATTAGGCAGTACTTATCTTAGAACTAGCTTCATTATAGAAACTGCTGTAGATGCAAATGGCGACGGAGAATATTCCTTTGATTTGAAAGATGAAGGACTTTGCGGAGCAGATCCGATGCGTTTTGAAAGCGACTTTCAAGTTTGGAATCCTGAATCAAGTTTTGTCTCTTTAAATGTCACAAACGGCATTCAAACAATTACCTGTTCGCATGCCGATGGAACATTTCCAATTTATATACAAACAGGAACAAATATTGACTTCTGTTTTGGTGGAGAAATACGCTTTTCAGGAACACTCTCTGACAATGAAAATACATTGACAATTCAATTGCCGTACGAACAATTATACGGTTTCTTTCTCGCTGGTGGCGGAAATGATATTTTATTGCCAGATGGAACCATTGAACAATATGAAGGAAGCGCAACTATTATATATACGCGTCAATAAAAAATAAGATACTACTTAGGACAATTTTAAACGTCCTTACTCTATTTAGTTCTTAGACGAAATACCATTGTTACATAAGTGACAGTGGTTTTTTTATAGTCCAAAAATAGGCTTCACCCAATGTTTTATTTTGTATTTGGAAAGAATAGTTTCGTCAATGTCTACATACGTTGATGTCACAAAATTTGCTGGAATTTCTATGTTGTTTTCGTCTACGACGAGAATGTTTTGCGGATGGTAAAAATCGTAATTGACAATATCTTTATTTGTAGTGATGAGTTTTTTACGATGTCCCAGCGCTTCAAAGATTCGGAACGATAAACCCACTTGTTCGGTGCGCTGAATTTCCACAATAATCTTCGCTTTTTGAATCATTTGTGAAACTTCTTGAATGCTTTTTTGTGTGGTGATGATTTCTACGTATTCCGCAGGCATGTCACTTCCATTGTAGACTTGAATATTATACGTCCATCCGCGTTGTTTCAAATATTTTGCTAAAT
Source organism: uncultured Kordia sp. (assembly GCA_964535135.1). Classification (GTDB taxonomy): domain Bacteria; phylum Bacteroidota; class Bacteroidia; order Flavobacteriales; family Flavobacteriaceae; genus Kordia. The sequence continues at coordinate 3,342 of CAZHSA010000234.1, read as the reverse complement.
TTTCCAACAATGGAAAACGGTAATCGTTGGTAGAAATATTAAAAAACTGATCTTCAAATGCTGCGTGATGACTTTCTTCAAAAATATAATTCGTCAAAAAAGACAAGTTGTACTTCTCTACGTCCAATCGGTCATAACTGTATACTGTATCAAACATAGAAATAATATCCACTTTTCGGGGAAAACGACGCGTACTGTCGTAATAATACGCGATAAATTTTTCAGTGCGACTTTTGATGAATTGCAGTACATCATCTGACAACATATCTGGTCGAATGATGAAAATTTCATCTTGTTGTCCCAATTCACGCATCGAAGTTTTGATGCGATCCGTTACAAACGTCTTTTTCAAATTCTTCCCAAAAACCAATTTTGAAAAAAAATTCTGCACTTTGTGAAGCGTATTTTTATATTGAAATGCTGGCGTATCTAAATATAGAATCTGCGCATCAACAGTTTCGTATTGTTGCAAAGCCTTTTGTATATGCGATGTATAGCCGAACGCAAAAGGCGCAATGATGAGTATTTTTTTAGAAGATTTCAACAGAAATTACACAATAATTCCCAATCCGTTGCAGTGCGGATAGTTGTACACACGTTTGCCTGTCGCTTTCGCAATATCAATCACCGCACGACGCACTTCTGGGAAACTTTCCGTATCATGAAAAATAGTACATTCACTATGTTGCGCTGCCCATAATCCACATTCGTAGGTTTCTTTGTAATTATGCACAATATCTACATGAGAAAAATTATATTGCTTCTCGTCTTTGGCAATCCAATCGCGATAATCTGACTTGATCAGCTCAATGTTTTTATATTCCGCTAAAGACGCTTTTGTTTTTTCGTAATGATCTCCTTTATGATCGGTGTGTTCGTCTCCGATAAAAATATCAATTCCTTTTACTTCTTGGAAAAAGTTAGAAAACACTACGGAAGAATAGCCAAATTCCACACCAAATTCAATGCAAGAATCGCGACCAATATTAAAACGTTCTAAAATATCTTCAATAATTAATTCGAGTCCTGCCCAAGCCGTTACCATCTCTTTGATCTTTTCTGGCTTTGTTTTTTTGATAGGAATGTAGGTTTCTATCGGCAATCTTTTATGTAAAAGGTATTTTTTTAATTTTGAACGAAGTCCCATATTTGTGGTTTGTGTTTCCGCAAAAGTATAAAATTCAACCTAAAATTGTGTAGTTTTGCACAATTACTGAACTTATGAAGGATATTTCGATTGTTATTATCAATTACAATACGGCAACATACACGCTAGAATGTATCAATTCCGTTATTAAATTTACTGACAACACCTTGTCGTATGAAATTGTAGTAGTAGATAATAATTCTAAACCTGAAGATTTTTCACACCTACAAAAAAACTTTCCAACACAAGACAATATTTCATTGCATCGAAGTGTGATCAATACAGGTTTTGGCGGCGGAAATATGTTTGGTGCGCAGTTTACAAACGGAAAGTATATTTTATTTTTGAATAATGATGCGATGTTGTTAAACGATTGCTTGTCCATTTTACACAACTACATGGAACAACATCCAAAAGTTGGTGTAACTACTGCACAAAACTACGACGAACACAACCATCATGTAATTTCGTTTGATCATGACAAAGGCATTCGCAAGTTGTTATTAGGACGTAGTTTTTTGGAGAAAAACTGGGCTGAACAGTTCCCAAAACGAAAAACAGCATATACGGAACCTGTTTCGGTCAACTTTGTCAATGGCGCATTTATGTTTTTTAAACGGGAAGCTTTTGAAGCTGTAGGTGGATTTGACACGAATATTTTTCTTTATTTTGAAGAAATGGACATTTGCTTTCGCTTGCGACAAAAAGGATACACCAGCGTGTTAGTGCCTGAAGCGAAAATTCTGCATTATCAAGGTGTCAGCACAGGTGTTTCTGAAGCCATTAGCAAGGAAGGCATGATTTCACACTTATATGTCATCAAAAAGAATTATTCGCACGCAAAATATCTTTTTATTAGAACGTATTTTTGCTTGAGCTTTCTTATCAAACCCAAAAAATGGTTTATGCTTTCGTTGGTTTGGAAAGGTGCGCATTTGTCTAAATCATTAAAACAACAACAGCAAATTCGATTTGAATCATGACGGAAGAAATTCTAATAACCTTAGAACAATTACAGTTGGGAAACACTATTTTGTATCCTACTGATACCGTTTGGGGATTGGGTTGCGATGCTACGAATCCGGCAGCCGTTCAAAAGATTTATAATTTAAAAAAACGCGAAGAAAGCAAAGCGTTGATTTGTTTGGTGAGCGATACGCGCATGTTGGAGCGTTTTATTAAAGAAATTCCCGAAGTTGCTTACGATTTGTTAGAAGCTGCAGACAAACCAACTACTATTATTTATGACAATCCTGTAGGCATTGCAGAAAATCTTGTGGCAGCCGATCGCACACTTGCTATTCGCATTCCTGATGATGAATTTTGCCAAAAACTCATTCGAAAATTCAACCGTCCAATTGTATCTACTTCTGCAAATATTAGCGGACAACCAACGCCGAAAAGTTTTGTAGAAATCAGCAATGACATCAAAAACGGTGTAGATTATATTGTAAATTTAAAAGACGATAAAAAAGCGGCAAAACCTTCAACCATCATTCAATTACGCACCAATGGTGAAATTAAAGTTATTAGAAGGTAATTTCTGGATGTTAAAAGTATCTTTTATAATAATAATGCAGAAATTATAACGCTTACAAATTAAAACATACGCTCATATATTTCTTTGAGGCTTCCATAGAAAAATTGATTAATTTGGAAACTACTTATCATAAATTTATATGTTGTGGCGAATATCATTTACAAAAAAGAAAGTTATGCCATTGTTGGTGCTTTATTTAATGTCTACAATAATTTAGGGAGTGGATTTTCAGAAATTGTATATAAAGATGCTTTGGAACAAGAGTTTAAACTCCAAAACATTCCCTTTGAAAGAGAAAAAAAGTATGATGTTTTATACAAGGGTATTATTTTAAAACACAAATTCTATGCAGATTTTGTAGTGTATGATAAAATTATCCTAGAAATCAAATCTGTATTAAGTTTACACGATAAGCATTTAGGTCAATGTCTTAACTATTTAAAAGTATCTAATTGTAAACTAGCTATTTTAGCGAATTTTCATGAAGCCTTTCTAGATCATCAAAGAATTGTTTTGTAACGTATAAGAACAATTCAACTAAACAATCATGTAACAATCTTAAAGCAAAATAAATTCGTTTTTTTTACTAAAAAAGTAATTCAAAGCTTCTACCACGAATTCATGAATGTTTTTAAAGTATCAATGTGTGTGAAAT